>JAYVDU010000616.1:0-8340 GCA_043749245.1 Bacteroidota bacterium
GCGTTAAATTCTGTATCGCCATTGGTAAAGGCGATCTTCGCGGTTGTATCGGGTACGTTACTGATTGGGACTAATATCTTCATTGTGATTTTTTTAAAGTATTATACTCCAAATTCATTTTACGAATGAATTTGGAGTAATTTATTTTTTAATTAGAAACAATATTTATTTTCTGCGATTAATTTTTGAGCGATGGTTTGACGTGCATTCTTAGCGTTGAATGGTTCTTGTTTTGTAAAACGTTTTAATCCCATTAACATCATGCGTAATTCATCACCTTCTCCAAAACTATTTAAAGCTTCTTTACCATCAACCCAAATTCTATCGCAAGCAGAGTTAATATAAGAACGTGCTATGGCAATTTGAGCTTCACAAGCGGCTTCGCCTTTCATACTTACCATTTTCTCAACACGTAATAAGGTTGATTCGGCAACGTAAGTTTCAATAGCCATATCAGCGATGTTCATGATTACTTCTTGTTCTTTACTTAAAGACGTCATTAATTTTTGAACAGCAGCACCGGCAGTTAATAAAATCGCTTTTTTAAAATTACCAACTAGTTTTTTCTCGTAAGCAAATAATGTTTCGTTAGCTTCTGCAAACTCAGGAATACCTACTAATTCAGATGCAACCTTTTGCGCAGGACCCATTAGATCTAATTCGCCTTTCATGGCACGTTTTAAGATCATATCAACAATTAGCATACGATTGATTTCGTTTGTTCCTTCAAAAATACGATTGATACGAGAGTCGCGATAAGCTCTATCCATAGGCGCTTCAGCACTATATCCCATTCCTCCATAAATTTGCACACCTTCATCAGAAACATAATCTAACGTTTCCGAACCATGCACTTTTAAAATAGCAGCTTCAACAGCAAATTGTTCAATTCCTTTTAATTTCGCTTTTCCTTCTTCCATTCCACCAGCTATTAAAGCTTCGATAGCATCTTCAATGTTTTGAGATGCTCGGTATGTAGCGCTTTCAGAAGCAAAAATACGAACAGCTTGTTCTGCTAATTTATAACGTATTGCTCCGTATTTTGAAATTGCTCTTTCAAACTGAATGCGCTCATTAGCATATTGTATAGATGATGTGCTAATTCGTTTACTGCCACCAATGGCAGCACCAGCTAATTTCACACGACCAATGTTCAAAATATTAACGGCAATTTTAAATCCGTTTTCTCTGTCAGATAATAAATTTTCTACCGGAACTTTACAGTCATTGAAAAATACCTGACGAGTTGAACTTCCTTTTATTCCCATTTTATGTTCTTCCGGATTTAAAGAAATCCCTCCGAATGATTTTTCTACAATAAATGCTGACAAATTTTTGTCATCGTCTATTTTTGCAAATACGGTGAATATATCAGCGAATCCGCCATTAGTGATCCACATTTTTTGGCCATTTAATAAATAATGTTTTCCATCAGCAGTTAATTTCGCTGTTGTTTTTCCGCTATTAGCGTCAGAGCCACTACTTGGTTCTGTTAGGCAATAACACGCTTTCCATTCGCCTGAAGCTAATTTAGGAATGTATTTCTTTTTTTGTTCTTCGTTACCGTAATATAAAATTGGCAAGGTCCCAATTCCTGTATGAGCTGATAAAGCAACTGCAAAAGAATGACCGGCACCAAGAGCTTCTGTAGTTAACATAGAGGTTACGAAATCTGCACCCATGCCTCCTAAGGCTTCAGGAACTGAAACACCTAATAATCCCAATGCTCCGGCTTTTTCCATCAACGATGGCATTAAGCCTTCTTCTTGTGAATCAATACGATCTAATATTGGCGTAATTTCTTGATCAATAAAATCATCACACGTTTGTTTCATCATTAATTGTTCTTCGTTCCATTGTTCAGGAATAAAAATATCTTGTGCGTTTGTTTCTTTGATTAAGAATTCACCACCTTTTGTTTTTGTTGAAGTTGTTGTCGTTGTTGCCATAATTTATTTTTTATTTAATGATTAATTTTTATATGTATTTAATGATTTTTTAAAAGAGTTAATGCGCCTTCCGCTAGTAGTTCGGCGCCGTAAGGAATACTGTCTTCATTAAAAGTTACTTTTGAATCGTGAAGAAAGTATTGATTATTGTTAATGTCTTTTGCTCCTAGGAAATAAAACATAGACGGAACTTTTCTGGAATAAAATGCAAAGTCTTCAGAACCGAGAATAGCATCAATTGGTATGATGTTTTCTTTACCAAATAAATTGGTTAGTGTTTCTGATAAATTATGGTGCACGTCTTTATCATTTAATAAACTTGGATAATTTAAATTATACTCAATAGTAATATCACCTCCAAAAGATATTTTCACACCTTCAATAATTTTGTTCATTCTATCTAACACTTGATTATATGTGCTAATATCAAGTGCGCGAACAGTGCCTTCAATTATCACATGGTCTGCAATTACATTAGGCGCAATGCCTCCATTAATTTTTGTAAAAGAAATGACGGTTGGCTCATTAGGAGCAATGTATTTATATACAATGGATGAAATGGATTGTATAAGCTGGCTTGCCATCAAAATCGCGTCTATTCCCAAATGTGGAGCAACGGCTGCATGCGCCATTTTTCCTTTAATTTCAATTTTAAAAAAATTGGCGCAGGCTAATGCTTGTCCTAGTTTATAGGCAACTTTACCTACCGGTAAAAGAGGATGAACATGTAAACTTAAAGCTGATCTAACGTTATCTAACTCTCCACTTTCAACAATGCGTTGTCCGCCTGATTTTTTTTCAGGATCATCATAAACCCCTTCTTCCGATGGTTGAAATATAAATTTAACCGAACCGTTAAAGTCTTTATCTTTTAAAATAGCTGCCGCACCTAACAACATAGTGGTATGCATATCGTGGCCACAAGCATGCATTAATGGTATTTTGGAACTATTTTGTATGTGTAGTTTTTTTTCGCTTTTGAATGATAAGTTGTTTTCTTCTTCTATAGGCAATGCATCCATATCTGCACGTAAAGCAATGCATGGTCCTTCTCCTTTTGTTAAGGTAGCCACAACGCCTGTTTTTGCAATACCTTTTCGGTAAGGAATTCCAAGCGCATCCAATTCTTTACATATCAAGTTTGCTGTTTCAACTTCTTGATAACCTAGCTCTGGATTAGAATGTAATTGTCTTCTGATAGAAACTAATTTTTCAAATAATTCTTTTTGCATTGCCATTTAGATTAGGAATTTACTATTTAACTACAATATATATAAGCAATTATAACATTTCAAAAACGCCCGCTGCTCCATGGCCTGTTCCAATACACATGGTTACAACGCCATATTTTTTCTTTTGGCGACGTAATTCACTAAATAATTGAACAGATAATTTTGCACCACTACAACCTAAGGGATGGCCTAAGGCAATAGCTCCACCATTTATATTTACTTTAGCAGGGTTTAATTCAAGTGTACGAACAACAGCTAAGGATTGTGATGCAAATGCTTCATTTAATTCAAATAAATCAATATCACTTATTTTTAAACCTGCTTGTTCAACTGCTTTTGGAATAGCCGCAATTGGTCCAATACCCATTATACGGGGAGGAACACCTGCAACACAATAAGATACTAAACGAGCAATAGGCGTTAAGTTATGTTCTTTCATAAATTTTTCGCTGCACACCATTACGAAAGCAGCGCCATCACTTGTTTGTGACGAGTTACCTGCAGTTACACTTCCGCCATTAGCAAATACCGGTTTTAATTTAGTAAGTGCTTCAATGGATGTATCGCCACGTGGCCCTTCATCTGTATCAACAATGAAATCTCTTGTTTTACGTTTTTGATTTTCATCTAAATACGTTTCGCTTACTTTTACAGGAACAATTTCATCTTTAAATTTTCCTGCCTTAATTGCAGCAATCGCTTTTTGATGAGAGTTGTATGAAAATATATCTTGATCTTCTCTTGACACGTTAAATTCTTTTGCTACCGCTTCGGCTGTTAAGCCCATATTCCAATACCAGTCTGCGTGTTCCTTAGCAATAGCTGGATTTGGTACAACACGCCACCCACCCATTGGAATTAAACTCATACTTTCTACGCCCCCCGCAATGATACAATCAGCATAACCTGAATGAATTTTAGCGGATGCAATTGAAATTGTTTCTAAACCAGATGCGCAGTAACGATTCACTGTCATACCAGAAACTTTATCTGTATTTAATGCTAATAATGAAATAAATCTTCCAACGTTTAATCCTTGCTCTGATTCGGGCATGGCATTTCCTACCATCACATCATCAATACGTGCATGATCGATTTGTGGCATTGTTGACATTAAATGCTTTATAACATCAGCTGCTAAATCATCTGGACGAGTAAAGCGAAAACCTCCACGAGTTGCCTTACCTACGGCACTTCTAAAACCTGCTACTATATATGCGTTCATTTTATTTTGTTTTTAAGAGCCCCTCCCTTCCTCCCTAAAGGGGAGGTGATTGGAACATTATTTGTTAATTTATTTGGTTTTATTTTTTTAGTTCCTCCCCTTCGGGAAGGTTAGGAGGGGCTTTTAATTTCTCAATATCTTTCCTCCGTTAATAATACTGTGTAAACGTTCCATTGTTTTTTTCTCAGCACATAACTGAACAAAAGCTTCACGCTCTAAATCCAATAAATATTGCTCAGATACTAAGGTTGGTTGAGATAAATTTCCACCAGCAATAACATAACCTAATTTTTCTGATATTTTTAAATCATGTTCGCTCATGTAATTACCGCTATACATGGAGTTAGCACCAACATATACAAGTCCTAATGCTGTATTACCTAATACTTTAATGTCTTTACGTAATATTGGTTTTTGATACCCTTCATCAGCCATTAATAAACATTCAGCTTTTGCTTCTGCTAATTGGCGAGTGCGTGATACAACTACTTTATCAATACCTTTTCGGAAGATGCCTAAATCAAAGGCTTCGTAAGCAGATGTCGAAACTTTAGCCTGACCAATGGTTAAGAATTTATCACGGAAAGTATTTAATTCTACATCACCTTCTTTTAGAGAATCTGATAAACGAACCGCAAACTCTTTAGTGCCGCCACCACCAGGGATAACACCTACACCAAATTCAACTAAGCCTATATAGGTTTCTGCGTGAGCAACCACTTTATCGGCGTGCAAACAAATTTCGCAACCACCACCAAGTGTTAAGTTGTGAGGAGCTGCTACCACAGGTATAGATGAGTAACGTATACGCATCGTTGTGTTTTGAAATTGACGAACAGCCATATTTAATTCATCCCAATCTTGCTCTGCGGCTAACATAAAAATCAATCCAACATTTGCTCCTGCAGAGAAATTAGCACCTTCATTACTGATCACTAAGCCTTTGTAATCTTTTTCAGCAATGTCAATAGCCTTGTTAAGACCAGCTAATACTTCACCACCAATGGTATTCATCTTAGTGTGGAACTCTGCATTTAAGATGCCATCACCTAAATCGGTAATAGTAACGCCCGCATTTTTCCAAATCGTTTTTGTTGCACGGATATTTTCTAAAGAAATAAATTGTTCTGTACCTGGAATTGTTTTGTAAGTTTTAGAAGTCACGTCATAATATTGACGAGCACCATTTTCTATTTTATAAAATGTTTTATTTCCTGCTTTTAAAAAGTCATATACCCAGGCAGCCGGTTTGTTATCAGAGCTTTCCATTAATTTAACGGCAGCTTCAACACCAATAGCATCCCAATATTCATAAGGCCCTAAATCCCAGCCAAATCCAGCTCTTAACGCATCGTCTATTTTATACAACTCATCTGCTATTTCAGGAATACGATTAGATACATATTGAAATAAACCTGCAAACGTTGCACGATAAAATTCACCTGCCTTATCTTTTCCACTTATTAAAACTTTAACACGTTCTTTTAAGTTGTCGATAGGTTTTGTTAATTCAAGTGTAGCAAACTTTACTTTTTGCGATGGTTTATATTCTAAAGTTTTTAAATCCAACACTAATATTTCTGTTTTGCCTTCTTTGTTTTTTGTCTTCTTGTAAAAACCTTGCGCTGTCTTATCTCCAAGCCATTTGTTTTCTGCCATTTTTTTCAAATATTCCGGCAAAGCAAATAACGCATTGGCTTCATCATTAGGGCAGTTCGCTTTTAATCCATTGGCTACATTAATTAAGGTATCTAAACCAACCACATCACCTGTTCGGAAAGTCGCAGATTTTGGGCGACCTAACACTGGTCCAGTTAATTTATCAACTTCTTCAATAGTTAATCCCATTTTTTCAACAATATGTAATAAGGCCATAATGCCATAAACACCCACACGGTTAGCAATGAAAGCAGGAGTGTCTTTACATAATACAGTGGTTTTTCCTAAAAATTGTTCGCCATATTCCATTAAAAAAGAAACTACCTCAGGATTTGTATGAGGTGTTGGAATAATTTCTAATAGTTTTAAATAACGTGGAGGATTGAAAAAATGCGTGCCACAGAAATTATCTTTAAAATCTTCGCTACGACCTTCAGTCAATAAATGTATAGGAATACCGGATGTGTTAGATGTAATTAATGAACCTGGTTTTCTAAATTTCTCAACCTGTTCATATACTTTCTTTTTGATATCTAAATTTTCTACAACCACTTCAATAACCCAGTCGTAAGTGCTAATTTTAGACATATCATTTTCAAAATTTCCTATAGAAATTCGTGTCGCAAATTCTTTTTTATAAATTGGAGATGGATTTGATTTTAATGCAAATTGTAAGGCATCGTTCACAATACGATTTCTTACTACTTTACTTTCAAGCGTTAAGTTTTTTGCTTTTTCTAAATCATTAGGTTCTTTTGGTGCAATGTCTAATAATAACACTTCGCATCCAATGTTTGCAAAGTGGCATGCAATACGGCTACCCATAACGCCTGAACCTAATACTGCTACTTTCTGAATTAATCGTTTCATATGTTTAAATTATTGTTTTTTTATTGTCACATGGTATAGCCAGTTTAAGCAGTAGTGTTTGTGTATCGGCAAACATGGCTATTTCATATTATTTTATTTGCTTCGTTTAACTTTATAGTTTAATTAATTTATTTCGTTCTTCAGCCAATGCTGTGATTTCATCTAAGGTTTTAAAAAAAGTATCAACTGTTTCTTTACCTAATTTGAGTTCAATTAAATGATTAAAGTCTCTCACTACATTTTTGGCAAGATCTTTTGATGTTTTTCCTTTTGGAGTAAGTAAAATTTTTATTTTTCGTTTATCTGTTTTATCAGGTATGCGCTGAATTAATTTTTTTTTCTCGAGCGATAAAATAAGACGAGATAATGATGTACTCTCCATGCCCAGTAGTGGCGCAATATCAGAGCCATAGGATCCTTCGTGACTATCTATATTTAATAAAAAATGTCCCATTGCAATACTTAAATCATGAAGCGAAGCCTCTGCATTATACATACGACTTACTACTTGCCACGTTGTTTTTAATTTAGAATCAATTGTTTCTGTGTGTTTCTTACTCATAGTTCGAAGGCAAATATACGCAATAATTTATTATGCACGCATAATTATATATTTTTTAACTATTTTTTATGATGGGTATATTCGGTCGTAAGCTGTTTTATTATCTAACATAATAATTTTTCGTTTTAAGGACATTTTAGGCGTCATTTCGCCACTATCGATACTCCATTCTTTGGGTAGTAATTCGATTTTTTTTATTCTTTCGTATTGAGCGAGACCATTATTTGTATGCTCTACTTCTTCCATAACACGATTTTTGATTTGCTCATTATTAATCATTTCTACATTTGTAGTATATGGAATATTATGTTTTTGACACCAAGTTTTTAAAAATGCAAACGAAGGAACAATAAACGCAGAAGGAAATTTCTCGTTTTCTCCAATAACCATTGCTTGCTCAATGAAACGACTTTCTTTCAATTTATTTTCTGTAATTTGTGGAGTAATATATTTTCCTCCCGATGTTTTAAACATTTCTTTTTTACGATCTGTAATTTTTAAGAAACGACCATCTACTAAAACACCAATATCACCAGTGTGAAACCAACCATCAGCATCAAACGATTCCTTGGTAAGTTCAGGTAAATTATAATACCCTAACATCACATTGGGGCCTTTTACACATATTTCTCCGTCTTCTTCAAATTTCACTTGAACATTATTGATAATCGGGCCAACAGTACCTATTTTTTCATCTTTATCAGCATAACAATTCACAGCAATTACAGGTGATGTTTCTGTTAAGCCATAACCTTCTAATACTTTTATTTTAGCTGCATGAAATACCCTTGCTAATCGAGGCTGTAGAGCAGAGCCTCCTGAAACAATACCAACAATGTTTCC
>JAYVDU010000617.1:0-8333 GCA_043749245.1 Bacteroidota bacterium
AGTAAGGCAATAAAAAAGAAAGCCCAATATAAAGGGTGTAATTGCTTTCTCAATATAATTGCAGGATAACATAAATAATATAAAAAGAACAAAAATCCCACTACACCAAACGCTACGGTAATTGCTAAATACTGATTGTGGCACCTTAACCACCAGGCTTTATCTAATTTAGTATGCGTTTCGCTATAGGCTTCATTAAAAGAATCTTGTATATCGCCAGTACCAACACCAAATACCGGATGTTGTTGTATAATATAAATAGCAGTTTTCCAAAACTCTAAACGCATCGTAAGTGTATGACCAGATGGGTTTTCGCCACGTTTATATTTAGTGTATTCCCACACTAATTCTCGCCATCGAGCAATGAGTCCGGCATGCGACGTGTATTTATAGTTTGTAAATCCGTGTTCAATGTTTGATATGTCTTCGTTTATTAAAGCCTTCATACCAACCGAATCCTTTGTTAAACCCTTGCTAGCCATATACCGTAAAATGGTATAACGCACGTTGTTTCCTTTAAAATCAGCGCTATTGTATGGAAGATTACTTTTTTGATTCCATTCTTTAGTTAATTCATAATCGTTGATGTTGATTGTAATTAAATTTCCGTTTTCTGCTAATTGAAAAACAGTGTCCTGTAAATAAGGCCTGCCATTAGCGGTTTTAGACAACATTTTATTGTTAGGATTATTTATTGATATATCAAACATGTTAAAGCTTGATGAAACTCTGATTGTTATAAAGCCTGCAAAAATCATAAGTCCAACAAAAACAGCCAATGTTAAGCGCCTATTCACCTTTTGTATGATAAGTCCGATTAACAATAGGGTACCCACCACCATTAAACACACAAAACCAGTAGCTAATTCAAGTTTATACATAAAAAATAAAAGCCAACAAGTACTTAGTGTGTAGGTTATTTTATAAAACCATTTTGATTCATTATAAAAGAAATAAACTAAGCCTATTATAGCAAAAGCGATGAATAACGAAAACCGTATATGCGACATAAATACTGAAGCTTGTCGCACATCAATCACTGTTTTATGGGTAAAACCCGCATACACTAAAAAACAATAAACAGAGCTAACCACAACGCTTAAAAAGAAAAAATGAAACAGTAACTTTAATTCTTTTTGAGTAAGAGGAAAGGTGCTAAAAAACAAAATTGGTAAGACGAACAACGGCGCTTTGTTTCGTAAATCATCTAAACCCCTTGATATATTGGACGTGTATAGCATACCAATAATATGAAGCGCAAAAAAAGAAATTAAAATCCAGAAAAAAGAATTTGATTTTAAGCGGTTCCATTTAAGAATAAAATCTTTTTCTAATACCCAGTTAGCTGCAATAATGATTTGCGGAATACTTGTGGGAACGGTGCCAAACAACATACCAGAGGCCAAGCCTATAATACCAAATAAAAATATATAACGATGCCAAATTGCGGGTAACACGTTTCTAAATTAACTTTTTATTTAACGCAAAAACGCATGATATATTGCCGAGTTTCTATTTAATTAGGATTAGAGCCTGTTTAAAATTTATCTAATAATTTTCTTACACGTCTTTTTGTCTACAAATTCGTTAAATTTTTCGAGATAGTAGCCAACTATCTTTGCAAAATTTGCCTCTTTTCGATCAAAAATACGTTGTAACAATTATTAAAATATAAATTTAAACAGGCTCTTAATATATAAAAACAGAGAGGGTAAAGATTTAAACGCCTTATTTTGAGCATTTAGCTGTCCATAAACTATTTCCTTTCTGTTTTGTTGATTAAGTCATAATTCGTAATATTGTACACCTAAAAAAAACAACGATGGCAACAGATAACTTTCAAGCGCACGATTATTACTTAATGGACGAATTGTTAACCGACGAACATAAATTGATTCGCGAAACAGCACGTGCTTGGGTAAAAAAAGAAGTAACTCCAATAGTTGAAGAAGCTTGTCAAACAACAACCTTTCCAAAGCAATGGATTAAGGGCCTAGCGGAGGTTGGGGCTTTTGGTCCATATATTCCTACAGAATATGGTGGCGCAGGCTTAGATCAGATTTCTTACGGATTAATTATGCAAGAATTAGAACGTGGCGATAGTGGCTTACGTTCAACAGCTTCTGTGCAAAGCTCTTTAGTAATGTACCCAATTTATACCTATGGGAGCGAAGAACAGCGCAAAAAATATTTACCAAAATTAGCTTCTGGCGATATGATGGGCTGTTTTGGCTTAACAGAGCCCGATCACGGAAGTAACCCAAATGGGATGCTTACTAATTATAAAGATGCTGGCGATGGCAAAAATGTGATTTTAAATGGAGCAAAAATGTGGATTAGTAATTCGCCTTTTGCCGACATTGCCGTTGTTTGGGCAAAAGATGAAACTGGTGAAATACGCGGTATTATTGTTGAACGTGGCATGGCTGGCTTTACTACGCCAGAAACACATGGCAAATGGAGTTTACGAGCATCTGCTACCGGAGAATTAGTTTTTGCAAATGTATTAGTACCCAAAGAAAATATTTTACCAAACGTAAAAGGTTTAAAAGGGCCGTTAGGTTGTTTAAATAGTGCGCGTTTCGGGATAGCCTGGGGTGTAATTGGTGCAGCGATGGATTGTTATGATAGCGCTTTGCGTTATAGTAAAGAGCGTATCCAGTTTGGAAAACCGATTGGAGCTTTTCAGTTAACTCAAAAAAAATTAGCCGAGATGATTACTGAAATTACAAAAGCGCAATTATTAACCTGGCGTTTAGGTGTATTGAAAAACGAACATCGCGCAACGCCTGCTCAAATTAGTATGGCTAAACGCAATAACTGTAATATGGCAATAACCATTGCTCGCGAAGCTCGTCAAATACACGGCGGAATGGGCATTACAGGGGAATACCCAATTATGCGCCACATGATGAATTTAGAATCAGTAATCACATACGAAGGAACACACGATATCCATTTATTAATAACAGGAATGGACATTACTGGCTTTAATGCGTTTTCATAAAAAGTAAATTTTAGTAATTTAAAAACCCACACAAATATATGTGTGGGTTTTTTGTTTATTTTTACTTAAACAACTTTAAAATCAAACATACATGAAAAAACTTTTACTTATCATTTCAGCAACATTATTATTTAATAATAACGTAAACGCTCAGTGTTCAACGGGCTGTACATATGTGGTAACAGGCTTAACAACATCCAGTTATTATTTACTTGCTGGTCAGAAGTTATGTATTGCTTCAACAGGCACGCTTACAGGCCGAGTGGCAGTTAGTGGTGGAACAATTTGTAACCAAGGAAAAATACAAACAACGGCTGTATTGGTTGCTAATGGAGGTGTTTTTGATAATTATGGTGTATCCGTAATTGATACGTTATATGTAACGCAAGGAAACGCTAAGTTTACAAATTATGGCAATATGACTAATGTTGTAATGGGTACCGCTGCTAGCGCAACGTCTATTAATAATGGGACGATGTTAGCGACTTTACTTGGAGATTCAATAGGAACATTTATTAATAATGGAAATTTGACAATCAATAATGATTTGTATAATACGCACTCTAGTAGTTTTACCAACAATGGTTATATGAGTATAGGCAGAAATTTTGTGAACGCTACAAGCGCCTCGTTTTCTACAAAGTGTATGATTAATGTAAGTCGTGATTGGTATAATTCAGCATCTGTAACTGGTGCCACCACAGGTTGTGGAGGGTTTAATGTAACGAATAATACATATAATACGGGCACTATGGGAAGTTTAAGTTCACATTTAGACATCTGTGATGCTAATAACCCGGGAACAATTAATGCCAATACCGGAACAATTGCGGGTACAACAACTTACTGCTCATGTGCTAGTAGCGCTTGTATGGTTGTTGGCATTAACGAACACACAAAAGAGGCTGTAGTTGGTTTGTTCCCAAATCCTACTAGTGGGCTTATAACACTTCAGTCGGAAGAAACCATTAAAACAATTGTTGTAACAAATCAATTAGGCCAAGTGGTTTTAACTAATCAAAATGTTAATCAAACAACGGCTCAGTTAGATTTGCATGCTTTAGTTAAAGGCGTGTATTTAGTTTCTTTAACAACCACAAGTGGGGCTAACGCTTACAAGAAGGTTATTAAGGAATAATCGTTTTTAAGAAAACAAATCTTGATAAGCGCCTTCGTGTTTTAACAAAAAGATTTTGCGCTCTATGTTTCCTGAATAACCAACTAAAGTACCATTGCTTCCTATCACGCGATGACAAGGAATGATGATGCTTATGGGGTTTTTACCATTTGCAGAAGCGGCTGCTCGGATGTATTTTTCGTCACCTAACAGTTTGGCTAATTCTAAATAAGAAATGGTTTTTCCAAACGGAATAGTTATTAACTGAGCCCATACTCGTTTTTGAAACACGGTGCCATTAAGGGAAAGCGGTAAGTCAAATGTTGTTAAAGTGTTGTTAAAATAAGCATTTAATTGTTTTTCGATTTCTAATAATAAAGGGTGTGAGTGGGTTTCTTTTTTAATTAAGTTTCTTTTGTTTGTGTTTACAAACAATACAGAAATAAGCCCGATATCATCCGCACTTATTTCAAGTTCGCCAGAAGGAGTATCAATATAGTTGTAATAAATCATCGGTAGCTAAATAAAAAACACACATTAAGCGTTGTGCTTAATGTGTGTTTTAAAATAATAAAAATTAATTAATGTTTGCATGGAAACGCTGTAATGATAGTAAAATTAACCTTTTGAGAGTCTTTTTAATCCCGATTGCTATCGGGATTAACGTTCTAATAAATTTAATGTATTTGCTGAGTATTAAACTATTATTTTAAATTATTCGACATTAAAAAGTTAAAGTAACGTTTTCTTGCTGACATTAATTAACGATTAATTTTTTATACAGATGTTCCGTTTTCGAAGAGATGTTAATTAAATAAATGCCCGAAGAAATATCGTTAATGGTAAATGTTTGATTAACAAAGCCCGATAAAGAATTCCTTGTGCCCAAGTCTTTAATTAAATTGCCGTTCATGCTATATATAGCAAAGTCAAAAGATTCATCCATTTTAGTATTAAATGAAATAGAAAATTGATTGTTTGCCGGATTGGGAAATAGACTTACTGAATTTGAATTTAAAAGTGATTTTATGGCAGTAGCTGTTGCTGGCACTAATTGAACGTTTTTGGTATAAACATTATCTACCGCATCTGCAAAGCCATCATGATTACAAGCTGTTGCAGAAGAATAAATATTGACTGTACCTGTAGCTGGAGCCGTCCAGTTATATTTGAAAATGGCAGAATTATTTGATAAACCACCATTAGTTGAGTGCGTGATGTCTTGTCGGCCTGTACCAAACGCCGCGGAGGTATGAGTATGAACAGCATCTGTAACCGTAATCGTTCCTGATGTGTTATTGATATGTAAATCGGTGTTTCCGCTATTATCTAGCATTTGTGCAACAAAACCAAATACAGATTTACCGGCCTCATTTACGGTAATACTCATTTGATAAACTGTGCCGGGAACATAAGTGTTGCCTATCATTGCCGGCGTGGATGTAATTGTAATATTGCCCGGACCAGCATTGTCTGCTAACCCTCCCGTTGTACTATTACCATTACCCGCTCCGTGACAGCCAGCTTGAGAACACGTATGAGTTTCTCCAGGCGCCGTTGTGCCAGCGGCTTGACCAGAGCTATTTTGTGTACCGTTTCCGCTATTGTCAAAAGAACTAACTAAGACAACCATTCCTAATAACCCAGAAGTTATTAAGGGATAAGCATAAGATTTGATTTTCATAAGCATTTATTTTAAAGATTAATAATTAAAAAAAACAAACACACCATACTTAACTTATGGGTGTTTTATAATAAGACATTATAATGATTCGAAAGGTTGCTTGATTAAAAAAAAATAATTTCAGGCAACCTTTTGATAGATAATTATGTCTAAGTTTAAATATTGAGAATCGATAACGATATTATTAAAGGTTGTATAAACAAGCAACGTGACTGTCAGAAAAAGCTTTACGATACTTTGTCTGGTAAAATGCTATTTGTTTGTTTTAGATATTGCAAAAACAGAGATGACGCCGAAGATGTGCTGCAAGAGGGTTTTATAAAGGTTTTTAAACATATTAATTCTTTTAAATTCGAAGGTTCTTTTGAAGGATGGGTCAGACGAATTATGGTAAATACAGCGATTAACTTTATAACCCAACAAAAACAGAAATATCTTTTTGATGACATAGATAATGTGGCAATTCATCCGGAAAGTGAATTGGATGCTATCACACAAATTAATGAAAAAGATTTATTAAAAATTTTAATTCTATTACCCGATGGGTATAGAACGGTATTTAATTTATTTGCAATAGAAGGTTACTCTCATAAAGAAATAGCTGATTTGTTAAATATTACAGAAGGAACTTCTAAAAGCCAGTTATCAAAGGCAAAAGCTCATTTAAAAAAATTATTGTATCAACATTTTGATGCAGACCTAGAACCAAAAAGTACACTATCATGAGTAGTTTTGAAAATGATAAAAAAACAAACGGCATAGAGGATTTTTTTAATAAAAATCTTTATGATTCTTCTATTCAGCCAAGCGAAATGTTGTGGGTAAATATTGAAAAATCTTTAGATGAAGAAGAATCATTGAAAAAAAGATTTATTTGGTTTTTCTTATACGGCATCATTTTAATTATTGGGATAACCTCACTGTATTTTTTGTTTTCAAGTAATTTTATTTCTAATGTTGCTAATACAAAAACAGAAAAAAACAACATTAAAGAAACAGAAAAACAAGTCAAAGAAACAGCTGTTATCAGCAACATAAAAGCAAAGATTGAGAAAAAAGAAAAGACAGATAATTCAAAAACAGAACTACAACAAAAAATCCAACTAGGAGCATTCCGAAAGAAAGCTAACATAAGTGATTTTAAAAAGGTACCATTTGAAGTTAACTCAGAAATGATGGACGATGGCATTACGAGATATTATGTTTCTTCAAAAAATGCTATCCAAGATTTAAAAACAATTAAAGAGGCAGGATTTAAAGACGCTTTCATAAAAAAAGAATCCATTGCTGAAAACGAAGTGGGTCTTATTAAAGAGAAGCCAAATCATCTATTAACAGAAAACCATGAAGGAGTAAAAAACAAAAAAGAAGCGCCTAAACCAACAACTAATATTTCAGCAGTATTTAAAAATAAAACACAGCATGCTGAGAGCATTGATGTGAAGCCTGAATTAGCCTTGATTGAAAAGAATCATCAAAATTCAGTAAAAGAAAATAATTTATATGAAAACAAACAAGTTGAACCGAGTCAGAATGAACCAAAAAAAATTAATTTTAAAGGTATTCAAGAGAATAAACGTTTATTTGATACCATAGACAATATAAATAAAAAAAAGGGTGTGAGTGATATCAGCACGGATATGATTGCCGCTGAAAACAATAAAAAAATGATACAGGATGGAATTATTAATGATTCTACTTTGGAAAACAAAAAAGATAGCTTAAAACATGTATCTAAAAAAGATAGTGTTATGGTGCAATTAAAAAAACCAGAACCGAAGGATAGTATAAAAACAAACTCATTAAGTCGTTGGGCAATTTCACTTGTTGGTGGACCAACTATATTTTTGAATCAAGCAAACACTCGATTGTTTGATTCTAAAACAGAAAAGCAACCCATAACCTACGCCGGAGAAATAAAGATAGAATATAATTTTTTTAAGAATTTTACTGCTAGTATTGGAATAGGCTATCAATCACATACTATCCAAAAGGATTCAACAGTTTTTAGATTTAGTAAATATACAAATGATGATTATATTGTTAATTCTTCTTTTGGTAAAATGAGCATTAATAATAGTATTTTATTACAAGGATATTTTATGGCAGCACCGATAGACACGTTTTCTGCAGCATACAAATACAGATCAACGATTCAGTCATTAAATATTCCTTTTCAGATAAATTGGTATTTGATTAATAAATCTAAATTCAAATTATCTTCAGGGATTGGTATCAATGCAAATTATGTTTTTTCTCAACAAAACCACCTTACATTAATAAAGGAACACCGTACAAATGATTTTTATGTTAAAGACATTGGGGTTAACCGATTTAACACAATTTTACTTTTAAGTTTAGGGTGTGATATTCGTTTAACAAAGAGGTTATCTTTTACATTTGTGCCTAGTTATAAATATGGGTTATCAAATTATACGCCGATATCTGGAATTATTTTCAAACCAACTTATGTTTCAGTAATGGGCGGAATAAAAGTGCGATTATAATCATACAAATTTTAAAAC
>JAYVDU010000618.1:0-2461 GCA_043749245.1 Bacteroidota bacterium
GAAGGAAGTTTTGTAAATGGTAAAGAAGCTGGCGTTATTAAGGAGTACCATGAGAATGGAGATTTAAAAGCTGAAAAAACCTATAATGATGGTAATGTGGATGTGGCATCTATTAAAGAGTATGAACCCAAAAAACCAATTGTGAAAATTAAAGAATCTCCCGTTGATAATGCTCCTAAAATAGTTCTTAAACCAGATGAAAAACCTAATGGTGTAGCTTCAAAAGGACCTATGGTTTTAAATGGACAAAACATTACTTATAATAAAAACAAACAAATTACTAAAGATGGTGTTTTTGATAATAACCGTTTAATGGACGGTAAAGCTTATATCTACGACGAGAATGGTATTTTACAGCGTATTGCTAAATACCGAAATGGAATTTATGTTGGAGATACTCCTATTGAAAATTAATTTCTCATCTAACTCATTATAAATTAAAGACGGTTTTGTACCGTCTTTTTTTATTGACTACATTTAAACTCGTTAATTTAACTATGGAAAAATTATTTATTTACAATACATTAAGCAGAACAAAAGAAGAATTTAAAGCAATCAGCCCTCCATTTTTAGGAATGTATGTTTGCGGACCAACCGTATATAGTGATGTTCATTTAGGTAATTGCCGTACGTTTATGTCATTTGATATTATTTATCGGTACTTATCACATATTGGCTACAAAGTGCGTTACGTGCGTAATATTACCGATGCTGGGCATTTAGAAAACGATGGAGACGTTGGAGAAGATAAAATTTCTAAAAAAGCTAAATTAGCTCAGTTAGAGCCCATGGAGATAGTGCAAACTTATACTGTTGGTTTTAGAGACGTGATGAATTTATTTAATGCGCTTCCGCCAAGTATTGAGCCTACAGCTACAGGTCATATCATTGAACAGCAAGAAATAACCAAACAAATAATTGCTAATGGTTTGGCTTACGAACATAATGGAACGGTTTATTTTGATGTAGATAAATATGCTAAATCAAATAATTATACGATTTTAACTAACCGTAAGTTAGAGGAATTGCTTGAAAACACAAGAGATTTGGACGGACAGGACGAAAAACGCAGTCGATTAGATTTTGCGTTATGGATAAAAGCTAAACCCGAGCATTTAATGAAATGGCCAAGTCCATGGGGAGTTGGTTTCCCGGGTTGGCATATCGAATGTTCGGCTATGAGTACTAAATATTTGGGCGAACAATTTGATATACACGGTGGTGGTATGGATTTACAAGCAACACATCACACCAATGAAATAGCTCAAAATATAGCTTACTGTGATAAATCACCGGCCAATTATTGGTTACATACAAATATGCTTACGGTTAATGGACAAAAAATGAGTAAGAGTTTGGGAAATAGTTTTTTACCATTGGAACTTTTTACTGGAAATCATCCCTTATTAAATAAAGGATTTACCCCAATGGCAGTGCGCTTTTTTATGATGCAAACACATTATAGAAGCACTTTAGATTTTAGTAATGATGCCTTAGAAGCAGCAGAAAAAGCCTATCATAAATTAATGGAGAGTTATAAAACACTTCAAACACTTACTGCATCTGGTAGTTCAAGCGAGGATGTAAAGGCAATAGAGCGTTCTTGTTATGATGCGATGAATGACGATTTTAATACGCCTGTTTTAATTTCTAAGTTATTTGATGCTATTCGTTTAATTAATTCGGCAAATGATAATTCGGCAGGCTCAGCAACAAAAAAAGCAACTGTTACTAAAGAAGACATAGCCCTTTTACAATCAATCTACCAGCATTTTGTATTTGATGTGATGGGCTTGAAAAAAGAAGAAGAAACTGGCAAGGCTAATACAGCTTTAGAACAAGTAATGAATTTAGTGTTGGATTTACGATCTAAAGCTAAAGCTAATAAAGATTTTGCCACTTCTGATGAAATTAGAAATAAATTGACGGAGGCACATATACAGGTTAAGGACGGGAAAGAAGGCGTGACTTGGAGTATATAGATTTTTTTTAAAGTCTATTTATTAAATGTTTTATAATTTTTTTAAGACGCTGATAATTTATATAATTAGAGTGCCCTTAAAAACTTAGTTTCTTTTTTACATTTTTTTCCTTGACGAAAAAAAGTAACAAAAAAAGTCAAGGCGAAAAGTCATATCCATTTTTTCTTCACTCAAAGAGCCTTCGCAGTGCCACAAGAAAAATATGTATATCGCTCCTTTTCGCCAAAACCAACCGCACTCTTACCAACGTATGCATTGGTTTCTAAAACTTAACATCACTGATTTTATTGAAGAACCTACTTTTTTAGGTTTCGCTCGCCTCGAACTAGAGTATTTCTTGCATTCACTTTAATCTTTTAAATTTTTGTATAACAATAAAAAAATTTCACGATTAGAAATTAATAAGATTATATATCGGCACTATCCGTGTTCTATTCTTAATTTATTTGTATTTTCGTAAGAACGAATATTATATCTCA
>JAYVDU010000619.1:0-22696 GCA_043749245.1 Bacteroidota bacterium
TTTAATGATAACGATAGCAATGAATTTGATGAAGATGATTTAGCTAATAATGAGGCTCGAAAAAATAAAGCAAAAAATCATCCATTAACATTGCACTTAAGTGAATTGACAGATACATTGTATGTATTGCTTAAATACCCTAAAACAGAAGATGATCTGATAAAAAGCCATATAGACATTATAACAGAAAGTTTTAATTTGATAAGAGCAAAACTTTACTCTGCGTTACGCTCAGATAGTTATTTAGTATGTATGCAAAATGCTTCTACGATACGTTACCATGCCGATTATTTATTGTTGGCATCACATACCTTAAACTCGTTAGCCTGTTTTGATGAAGGGCATGTTTCTGTTTTTAGAGATGAAATGGAAGAGTTTCAGCAATTATTTAAAGCGTGGGCTAAAGAAATAAAAGAAATGGATAAAGAGGATTTTGAAGATGAATGGGGGTTGTTTTAGGTATAGTATTATAAATGCTATAAAGTGTGAAATTGGTAGCCTACATAGTGAAAAGCTACTGAAAGAAATGAAGCGGAACTATGCCCAGTGTCAACGGGCGATAAGTGGAGCGAAATGATTGAAGTGGCTTTGAGCAATGAAATAGGCTAACGTGACGAAAGCACCGTGCAACGAGCAAAAAATGTGACAACCCCAAAGCCCGATAGGGCAAAATAGCTTTTGCTTAATGCCTTGAAAAGACTTAATTAAAAGCATGGGCTATTTTGGTTTGGCTCAATTTGTTGCTTTGCCCCTAATTAGGAACACCACTTTACCTGTTTCATAAAGTAAAATAATGTACTGAAATACAGTAATTTATGTTAAATAACAATCAAATGATGCAAAAAAGTTTATACGGTAATACCAAAAACGCTATTTGTTACTATATTTGAACTATCAATGCCCAAAGGGTAAAGGATATGGCAGGTGACTCGTTCACTCAATCGCATTGCTTAAAGTTGCGTACCTCACTTACGAAGTGAGGTTTTTTTTGCTTTCAAAAATCTCCAATGACCTAATATTATATGTCATTTATAATCAACAACAAGTTTTGGTATTACCATTGGTATTACTAAAAGGGACTTCACAATGAAATAAGAAGTATTTGATTTTCAATTTGTTACGAGTTAATTTACTCCATTTGGATTTAACAATGAAATAAGAAAATGACTACTTCTAAGCCCAAAAAGGTATATATGTCGCATATTTTTTTGAAGCATTCTCGGGATCAGATGGTTTTATTAAACCCGATTCCATAGCTTCTGTTAAAATTTTAGATGCGTAAGAAACATTGTTTTTTGAAATATTAAATCTCTTTCTGATAGATTGATTATTTACAACTTGATTACTTACATAATGTAAACAAGTGTGCTGATAACAAGCTCTTATTCTATCTTCTTTATCCATTTCTCCTAAAGGAACTAAAGCATACATAATTACTCTAGTATAATCTTCTCCTTTTAAAAATTTTGGTGCGGGTAATTGATATAATTCGATTGCTTCTACTGCTCTATCAATTCCGCTACCTCGTTCCTCACAAATATTTAATCTTCTCATTAAAGAGGCCAAAGATTCATTTCTTGATTTTGGTGCCGTATCAATAAATCTATTTGTATCAACTAATGGTATGCCCGGATTTGTTATTTCAATTCTATCTGAAAATATCTCAATCATTACTCCTGTTCCTGTAATAGAAAAATCTTGATGTATTAATGCATTTGCAACAAATTCACGAATTGCTTTTTCAGGATAAATTTTTACTTGTTGACGTAGAGCTTTTTCAATAACTTCATTTGTGGGTAATTGGTCCATTATATATTTTACTAAACCTTCAAATGCTGTTGCGTAGCCACGAGTTCCTTCTTGCTCTCTAATTGCATCAACTCTACTTTTTCCTTTGTAAATTATTACTCTAATAGCTTTACGTTTTAAATTTTTAAAAGCAGATAGATTTCTTGCAAATAAAACAGCTCCTAAGTTTTTAATAGCCCATGAAGAATCGTTTTTTATAATCATATCTTCATTAGCCAAAACTTCTAAAATTCCTTTTTTTCCATCAGGTAAATTTCTGTTAATTAATCTAAAGTAATTATCGTATTCCAATACATTTAAAACGTCATCTTCATTTTGATTTTGTATTGCAATTTGCTCTTCAAAACTAAAGCCTTGCGTTAAAGCCAAGCAAGTTTTAACTTCTACTTGTGACATTTTAACCGTTTGACCTGCGGAGCGTTTGTATGAATCAAAAATATTACCACTACGCAAATGAACTGGTTTTTCAGACTGTTCGGGAATGTAAATAAATAATATAGCAGTACCCTCAAACTCTAAAATGGAATGCTCAATACCAACAGGAGGGTTTAAATTGTTTCGAGAAATATTACCTAATTTTTTAATGATTTCGTCAATATCCGCTGTTGTAAGTGGAGAAAATGTACCATTATTGTTTACTCCATAAGCTAAAAAACCACCGCCTGAAGTATTACTAAATGCTGAAATATGTTGTGCTAATCTATTTGTATTATCAGATAAGCCACTTTTCCAATCAATTTCATTAAGCTCCGAAGGAACTGGTTTTAGACTTTTTGCTAATAAATTTATTGCTTTGTTATGCCAATCACTCATGATTACTATTATTTATTTTTAATCAGTTTAATTTATCCATTTATAATAAAGATTCATAAATGCTTTTTCTAAAACAGGGTCATTCTTCTTTTTTAGGCACTCTATTATTTTGACTTTTATAATACTATGCTTCCTTATTTCATTTAAAAAATACTTTGTAGGATATTCATCTATCCAAGTTGGATTAAATAGCTTATAGTCAAAATCGCGCATATTTGTGAGCCATTTATAGTAATTGTTAATTTCCGAAAACGCCTTAAACTGCTTATTAGTTAATGGTTTTTGAAACTTAAAATATAAATTGTAAAGTCTATTCAAATCTAAATTAACTTCGTCCACACCTCCTCCAAAGACTTCTTTAAATGATTTTTTGTTAGGCGAAGGAGTACAAGCAAATATAAATTTATTAAGCGATTTTTTATCGGGAACAATTATATCCCATAAAACAGCCTCATAAAATAAATCATCATCAAACGATAAAATCAAATTGGTGTCAATACTTGATTTAATTATATTTTTTTGTTTTTCGTTTTTTGTAATCCTATATATAGAAATTATCACAGAATAAGGATGTTTACTATTACAACTAGGACATTTATCGAAAACCATTTTATCAATAATATTGTAATACTTTAAAGGTAAAGCAACGTACTTATGATATTTTTCAATTGTATCAGCGAGTGCTTCAACTATATTATCATTATGAAGTTTTTTATTGTCTATTACCGTAAGTAATAGCTGTTTTAAATTTTCCCTTGATATTTGACTTCCTTTTTTTCTGATAAAAAACCTCATTCTTTTCGCTCTGTATGAGTATAAATTATCATCGGTTTTTAGGAATGAATTTAACTTAATTACAATATTATTTACTTGTTCATCATTTAGAGATATTAGTCCAGAAAGTGTTAGAATATTTTCAAAAAGTTTATTGTATTTATTCCAAAATCTAGTATTGTTATTTTCACAATATTTTTTTACAGATTCATCAATTTTAACATTATCGAAAAAATTATTTATTTTTTCGATAAAACCATCAGCTTCATTTTTTGTAGAAGTTTTTTCGTATTTAATTGCCGCTAAATTATATCTATTAAAAAACTTAATAATTGAATCTGAATCACTATAAATTAATAATTTGTGTATAATCCAATCATCAAAAGATTTTAACTTACTGTTTTGTGAATCATTCATTGCCAATGATGCAAAAAGTCCTTCAGTAAAAGTTTTTGTAACAGCATTAAATTCAGAAAAATTATCAAAAACAATAAAATTATTATTCAAAAACATCTCTAAATCAGCATATTCATTCATTAACTCGTAAACTTCATTACTAGAACTCCAACCTCCATTAAGTTGGCTATAGTAATGGCTAATGATATTAGATGTTATATTTTGAATTTTGTCTCTTGCTTCTGAATAAAAAGAATCAGATTTTATCCATTTAACTAACTCATCGTTTTCGGATGATTTAAATTGTTTTGCAATAGTATCTAAATTAATTTTATCTATTTTTTCGATTAATTCAGTTTGGCTATTTTCTCCCCAATAATTATTTTTAATAAATATTCGGAGTTTAATTAAATTGTAATCACAAATAAATGAGGTTAATCTTAATCCTTTCTTTTTAGAATCCTCACTTATTTTAAAGAATTGATTTGCAGATGTAACATAATTTCCACATTGATAGTTAGTATAAGCTAACTTCATCCTTGAGCTAATTGAAGTTTCACGTTTATTTAACTGAACTAGTCCTTCATCAAAATTAAATGTATTTAATTTACATCTAATACAGGTGCATTTTTGATGTAAAAAATATTTTATATCTACTCTTTTATGTTCTTTATCATTATATATATTATATACTAAATTATTAGTAAGCTTATTTAAAACTGTTTTTGTTTTTTTATCAAAATTTGTTACGCCCTTTATTAAAGCTTTATGATTAAAAGCTATATGTTGTTTATTTATTTTTAACGATGCGAAAAAATTAAATAATTCTAAATTATTTGTATTTAAATTAAAATTTTTATAATAAGTATAGGCACTACTATCATTTTTAAAAGGGTATTGTTTAGCTAAAATGTGATTCGGTAATTTGTTAATCTCCTTATATGTAATTTGTACATATTCATATAATTGATGAAGTATTGGCTTAGATTTATCAATTGCTATAGATTTAGTTACAATAGAAGTGGAATAAATTCTGTCGTTTTCTTCTAATAGATAAGGGAAATACTTTTGCTTTACATCATTAGTTGCTTGAGCAATTAATCTATCCCAACTCCAATACTCAACTGTTATACCATTTTTAGATTTTTTAATACAGGCATTTTGAATTTGCGTATCGCTTTTAATAGATGATGTAAAAATAAATTTATTAAATCCTAAATTTTGTGACTTATTATAAATGTTGAATGCATTAAAGTCAGTTTCTAAATCATCTAAAAGCTCTTTTCTTATTACATCGTCTCCTCTACCAATTGCTTTGTTTTTACATTGAATAACTGTGTTTTTATCTTTTGAAAACACATCAAGTCCGAACTGTTTTTGACCAGTTCTGCCATATCTATCATAAGAGGTTGTGTTCTCCAAACTATTAAAATAGTCGGTAATAAATATTTCAAATTTTGTATCTTCTCTAAATGGAAAAGGGATTTGAATATCATCAAAATTTGGCAAACTAATTGATTCTATCATCCCTCCACAATTTTAATTTCTTCTTCTGTTAAATCATATAATTTATAAACCATTTGGTCTATTTCTTTATCAGTAGCATCAATTTTTGCTTTTAACTCTAATGCTTTTTTCTTATTCTCATTAAATAAATCAATCCAATCAAACTCATCTTTTTTTGACAAAGGTGTATTTTTGTTTAATTTAATTGCATTATTAATCTCTTTAATGAAATCTTCAAATGCTAAATCATACCAACTTAAAAGTTTAGTATTAGGTTTTTGAATTTTGTAATTCATTGTGAAATAATTCAAGAATTTATTTATATACTCTTGAAATTCTTTATTTAATGCAAGCATTAAATTTGCTTTTTCGGCTAGTATTTTTTGATCTTTTATATTAATTGGCTTGATAGGTATTTCCCTTACATCCGATAAAGACAACTGAGCAAAATCATCTTTTGAAGCATTTGTAGAGCCTTTAGTTTTCAAAAATGAGATTAGCTTTGAACAAATAATCGCTAATATGAATTTAGCATCATATTCTAAATTATTAACCTTTAGAATATAATAGTCTTTTTTGTTTACAAATTCATCATCTGCATAAGTTGCCATAACTCTAAATTGTCGACTAATTATTCTACGAATTAATATACGTTCGCCTTGAAAAAAGCTGTAATCTTTTGGCTTCTCTTTTAGATGGTCCCCATAATTAACGCCAAAAAAATCATTCGTATTTATATATCTGTTTACACTACCTACAAAATATTTTTTGTCTGTTGATTTAATTTCGGCAGAAACATCGGATTCATTTGGCAGAATTCCACGAATAGAATTTGATATAGAATTAAGAGGAATTACATTCGAATTAATTTTTGAAAGTAATTCATAAAAAGTTGGCGATAAAACAATTCTTAAAGATGGAATATTTTGCCAATATTTATTTGGTAATAATTCATAATTAATGTCAGTTATTAAATCACCCGTGTATTTAGCCTTAATAGGAAAGTCATAAACAGATGTTAAATAATTTTCAGAAACTTTTTTTGTTACCACATAAATACCAGTATCCACATATGCATCTTCAAATACATTATACGGTAATTTTATTGCAATTTTTAAAGTTCCATTTTTAGATAAATACTCTCTTAATCCAAAATAGTTTTCCCCACTTTGCCAAGAAACAGGGTTAATAAAAGACCAAATACATTCTTCTTTTAATATATTAAACGCTAATTGAATAAACGCACTATAAATATCAAAATTTGCTTTATAACAACTGTAATTCTTTAGAACAATCTTTTTCTCCTCCTCTGACAATAAAGCACCATATGGAGGATTTCCTATAACAACATCAAATCCTCCTTTTTCAAAAACTTCTTTAAATGAGTTATTCCAATTAAACGCCTTATCTCCTGCTACTGCAACGTCATCAATTAATGAGTTGCCACATTTAATATTACTGTTTAAATCATTTAATTTACGATTAGGTTGTGCGGTGCGAAGCCATAAGGATAGTTTGGCTATTTCAACAGATTCTTCGTTTATATCAACTCCAAATAAGTTGTTTTCTAATATACTTCCCTCAACATCACTCAATACTAACGCATCGCCAAATAATTTAGCTTGTAGTTCATCAATGTAACGGTGTTCAGTAATTAAAAAATCAAGTGCTTGGTTTAAAAATGCACCTGAACCACAAGCAGGGTCGCAAATGGTTAATTGTAATAACCAATTACGGTATTCATTTAATTTATCAGTTAAAGCTTGTGTTGTTTTCTTTTGTCGCTTTTTATCAATGGTAAAATCACTTTCTGTTATTAGTAATGCTTCCTTTTTTTCAAGGCACAATTTACCAACGGTATTGTCAACAATGTATTTGGTAATGTATTTTGGTGTATAAAAAACACCGTCTTTTTTACGCTTGGTTTTTGTTTTGTCTATTTCCTGCCCTTCAAGCTGTGCTTTTATTTCGTCAACATCATTTAATGAGTTTTCAAAAATATGCCCTAATACGTTTACATCAACTTCGCTGGCAAAATCGTAATTACTTAATTTCTCAGTATGCGAAAACAATAATTCATCTTCAATTTTAATATCGTTTAGTAAATCATCGTTTTTAAACAAGCCACCGTTATAAGCATATATCTGAAATTCCTCTTTTTGTTTGGATGCTGTTTGACTGAATGCTGGTAGAGATACTGTTGCTCCCTGATCCAAATCATTAAAGTAAATTTTGTATCTATCATATAAGGATACTTCAATACGCATTTCGCGTAACTGTTGCCATTCCTTATTAATTCTAAAAATTAAATTGGTTGGTAAGAGCTGTCTGTCTTCTGCAAAAAATATAAATAAAAAACGATCTAATAATTTTTGTGATTTTTTAAACAGTTCTAATGGTTCGTATTGAGGATTTAATTTTACTAAACTATGGTATAATTCATTTTTAAAAAAAGAGTAATCTTTGTATAGTTTTTTAGTGATTAAATCTTCTTGGCTAACTGATTCGTCTTTTATTTGCTTTGGTAAGCCTTTGGCTATGCTATCATAAGACAAACAGATATAAAGCAGTTCAAATTCTTTTTCGGTAAGTGTAAATAAATTAAACTCTACATATTCAATAGCATTATCAATATAAAAACGAATTTTCTCGAAGTTTGATGTGATAACATACTCACAATCGGGTTGATTGTTTTTATAACCAAAAGCCTGAACTTCTATTTTATTTAAATCGGTTGTATTAGTGCCTTTTAATTCGATTACAGCCTTTACAATATCATTAATGATGATTGCCCCATCTGCCTTTTTACTATCCTTAACGTTTTTGTATTCGGTTGTTAAATTAAAATTTGGCGTTGGATTTTTGGTGTAACCTAAAACATTAACAAATAAATCAATTAAAAATTCGCCTTGATATTGTTCTTCTTTACTGCCTCTTATGTTTTCTTGAATAGCAGCATTATGGAAATGGGCTCTAAACTTAGCATAAGCAGTTTGTAGTGTCTGCTTATCGAGGTTCTGTATATATTTATTAATTACTGAGTTCTGAAAAAATGCCATATAATGTGCTCAAATTAAGTATGAAATATACAGAATATAAGCGAACACTTAAACTGGTACTTCCAAACTAGTTTTACACAATGTGTAAGTTGATTGGCAACTTATGTTTCGCATCATTACTTCAGTGCGTAACTTTGATTCAATTATTTCAACTACTTATTATCGGTTAGTTATGAGCAATATAAATTAACGCATACCTTGGTAAATGCCTAATAGGCTTTGTTGAATTGCTAAGCAAGCATTTATCCCGAAAGGTAAAATAAAAAAACATGAATAAAAGGAGCGATATACAGATTTTTATAACGGCATTGCAATGGCTTTTTTTGAGCAAAGAAAAATTGAATATGGCTTTTCGCCTTGTCACGCCAAGGTGTGATTCTTTCTTTTGGTAAAGTAAAAGAAAATAAAAAAATCTCGATATATCCGGACTGTTATTGTCAAAGAAACCAAAAAGAAAAATGTTAATTACTTTCGAAAATGTTAATCAATTTTAGACAAACGGCAAACCAAAACACAATCAAACTAGTACATTTGGCGCACTAATTAAAACTAAAAAACAATAACCATGAGCAAAGAAGTATATATCGTTTCTGCCGTACGAACTCCCTTAGGATCTTTTGGTGGCGTATTAGCTGGCGTACCATCTACAAAACTAGGAGCAATAGCAATTAAAGGTGCTTTAGATAAAATAAAATTAGACCCAACTTTAGTGAATGAAGTGTTTATGGGCTCTGTTTTACAAGCCAATTTAGGTCAGGCACCAGCCAGGCAAGCAGCTAAATTTGCAGGATTACCCGACAATGTCAATTGTACAACTATCAATAAAGTATGTGCTAGTGGCATGAAATCAATTTCTTTAGCTGTTCAGGCAATAATGCTTGGCGATGCGGATATAATAGTGGCTGGCGGAATGGAAAACATGAGTCAAGTACCATTTTATTTAGAAAATAACCGTTGGGGTGCTAAATACGGCAATGGTACTGTAATTGATGGTATTGCAAAAGACGGATTAATTGATGTATACGGTAATGTGCCAATGGGAAATTGCGCAGAGCTTTGTGCTAAAGAATTAAATTTTACAAGAGAACAACAAGATGCCTTTGCCATCGAATCTTATAAGCGCTCTGCCGCCGCCTGGGCAGCAGGTAAATTTAAAGAAGAAATTGTGCCGGTTGAAATCGTTACTAAAAAAGGAACGGTTTTAATTACAGAAGATGAAGAATATAAAAATGTGAATTTCGAAAAAATACCAGGCTTAAAACCGGTGTTTCAAAAAGACGGAACAGTTACCGCCGCTAATGCATCTACCATGAATGATGGTGCTGCAGCCTTAGTGTTAATGAGCAAAGAAAAAGCTGACGCGTTAGGCTTAAAACCTTTGGCTAAAATAAAAGGATACGCTGATGCGGAACAAGCACCTGAGTGGTTTACTACAACACCTGCAATTGCAGTGCCTAAGGCTGTAGAAAAAGCAGGATTAAAAATGAGCGATATCGAATACTTCGAATTAAACGAAGCATTTGCTGTTGTTGGTTTAGCTAACATGCAATTAATGAAATTAGATCCATCAAAAGTAAACGTAAATGGTGGAGCAGTTTCTTTAGGGCATCCATTGGGTTGTTCTGGTGCTCGTGTTATTGTGACATTAATTAATGTGTTAAAACAAAATAATGCAAAATACGGTGCTGCAGGAATTTGCAATGGTGGTGGCGGTGCTACATCTCTTGTGATTGAGAATATGTAATATATTTTAGTATAAAAAACAAAAACCTCCATCAAACTTTGATGGAGGTTTTTTTATGGATGCAATTTCAACTAACTAAACAATGATAGCTGATTTTGTTTGACTATAAGCACCCTTGCCGGTTTTGCTAATGCTGTAATATCTTAAAGAAATGTTAGAACCCGGCGTTTGGTTAGATAAGGTTACTTTAGAAAGACTTGACGATATTAACTCTAACCAGGTAGTGCCACCATCTGTGCTATACTCATATACAAAGGCTTTTTCACTAGCTTGACGAGGTACAGTCACTTGCAGTTTACCATTACCTATTGCATTTAAGGTTAATTCGGTTACACCGTTATTGCCACCATTAACTGCTACCTGCAAACCAGCTGCTGTAATAATAGCATTTGGTGTGGTGGTATTATTAGCTACAAGTTCTATATGCGCTTTCAAAAAATTAAAAGCACTTAATAAGACTCGTTCTTGCTCGTGCATATACACCGTATCGGCTGTGGTACCATTGCTGGCAACTACCGACGCATTATGTAAATTAGTAATAAGTGTTTGGATAGAAGGATAGGTGATGGGCATACTACTTGCCGGGAAGTAGCCACTATTTTGCATACTATCCTTTATGTTTTGTGCTTTGGTTACTTTATCATTTATAGATATGTTACTGAAACCTAAGACTGCTTTTATTAAATTGTTCATGAGTTCTATGTTTTAAAGATTTATGTTTGATTGATTTTTAAAATTGATATTCAATTTCAAAAGGATGTACGTTGCTTTTAAATTGTAGCGTGTTATCCTTTTAATAAAATGTGTTTACCTTAAATGTCTCATCATAAGCATCTCCTTTTTTATAACTAATTAGGTATTATAACGACAAGACTCTTGATAAAGTTGCAGGCTTAACAGATTTTAACTCCACCGTTTGATATCTGGTAGCTTTTTGCCTATAACTGGTAATGTTTTGGCAACTGTCGTTGTTTGAATTGTATAATCCTTAGTCGTTAATACATTATAAATAGCATTGCTCTCGCCATAAAATATTTTTTCGTAGGAGAAAAGATGTTTCTGTCGCCATAAAAAATTTTATTGCAGGAGGAAGGATGTTTCTCTCGCAATTGATGATGTTTCTGTCGCAATAAAATATTTTTTCGCAGGAGGAAAGATGTTTCTGTCGCAATAAAAAAAATTCTTGCGGGAGGAAAGGTGTTTCTCTCGCAATTGATGATGCTCCTCTTGTGATAAAATATTTTTTCTCAGGAGGAAAGATGTTTCTGTCGCAATAAAAAATTTTCTCGCGGGAGGAAGGGTGTTTCTCTCGCGATTGATGATGTTTCTGTCGCAATAAAATATTTTTTCGCAGGAGGAAAGATGTTTCTCGTGCCATTTCATGTAATCCTATCTCAAAACAATAGTATTACATTTGTAACAAATTATATTAATTTAAGCGTTAATAATACGCTTAGCATCATTATAATCTTTCGATATTGTGCTAAACTGTTTCACTTCAAATATAGATTCTTTTACAGTGTTAAAAAACTTTTTGGCTTTGGCTTTTTCTTTTGAATAATATAATGAAACCGAATAATAAACCTTTAATTGATTCCAACGGTTATTAGCAATATGGTTTATGTCCATTTGTTTTACTGATAAAAACTTTTCTGCCAAAGGCTTCTCTAACAAAAATTCCTCCACAATAGGCTTTATCAAAGCATATTGTTTACACCAAAACAAACCCTGCGAAACATGCGTAATGTATTCAACCAAATGATTAGTTAAATCATTCCTCTTTTTTAAATAGTAAATATCAAATAACAAGGTTTCATGAAAATTAGCAGGTACACATTTACTATAATGTAAAGAGTAAATTAATTCGCACACTCTTTTCCTCGAAATTGGTACGTTATATATACCATCAAAATTATTTATTTTATCAATTTCTTTATAATATGTTTTATACTTTTTAAAGTCTTTTCTTAAATAACAACCGTAAAACTTCATGCAATTATAAAATAACACGGCTTGCTTATCACTTACCTTCTTTTTAAAGTATACATCTAATAAAATCCCAAAATATCCATTAATAGAATCTAAATCAACAAAATATTCTACATAAAACATATCAACCAAAGGTAAATCAGCATAATGCTTTATAACAATTTTTTGTAAATACTCATCTCTCCTTATATAAATACCAATAAAATTTACGGTGTAATAAATTTCAAGCATATTACTTGCAATGATATTAAACACATGTTTTAAAGTAAATAGTTTTCTGAAAAAATCATACTCCTTGCGGTTAAATGCTAAGGTCACTAAGTTTCTTAGTAAAAAATGAAACTCTTTTTGTTGACCATGTATAACTGATAAGTCTTCTAACCTGTCAAAATCAATATGTGTATTTACATTGGATATTAATAAATATATGGAAAGTTCGTTTTGCTCAATTAATATAGATTCTTTCCGAAATTTTTCCCAATTACCATAGCCTACATATTCAGATAAAATGTTTAAAGTGAAAACCGACGGCTTATTAGTGGATGGTACAATATTAAAAAACCGACGTACGGTATTATAGCTTATGTTTTTATTTGTTTTTTTGAAAACACTAAGCGCTAGTTGCTGTGCATCATAAGTAGTTAATAATGATTGATTAAAATTAGCCATTACCGCATCTTTCAATTTATCCTCCATAGTATACATATTACTAATTTTTTTTATGACTCCTCTATGTAAATTTAAAAAAATAAGTGAATAATATATATTAATGATACTAAAAAAACTACTTGTACTAACTTGTACTTAGAAGCGTTAAGTTTTCGATGTAAGTTTGAAAGATAACTAAAATTATATGGCTGTATGATTTGCTGTATTAATCTTTAAAAAAATAAATATGAAAAATAAAACAAATAATTTATGAAACAAAAAACTAATCCATATATAATAATACACATTATACTATCAGTTTTGATACTTAGTGTTTTCATTACCATTTATTATTTTAATGATTTAATAATTTTATGGGAAGACGAAGCGTTTAAAGCCTTAGTTTCTGTTTTTGGAGCATCATTAGCTTTTTGTTTTGCACTGTATCAATATGTTATTATCCATCAAAATAATAAGTCAGATTTTTTAAAATTAGGTATTGAAAATAAGAACAATACTACTATAATAACACTAATTGAAAATTCTTCGGTTGAAGATAAGAGGATTCAATTTGCTTGTTATGGGCAAGGTTAAAAGACGACCACCAAACGGACAGACGAGAGAACCGCCATAGGTATAACCTTTGGACACTTTTGACAATGCAAAACTGTAGACCAGCAAACAGTATAAAAAATGGAATTTGATGATTATAAATTAAAAACAAAAGATAAAAATGAAAAAATCAATTATTATATTTAGCTTATTGTCGTTTGGCATTAGCTCACTTGCGCAAGCACAAGAAAAACCAATAGAAGTAAAGTATCGTAGAAGTTCTTTACACACAATGGTTATTGAATCAGAAAAATTCCCAAAAAAAGAAGTCGTTTTAAAAGCATTTAATAATGCACCCTTTCCTGACAAATACAATGATCACCAAATTGGTGCAAAATCTTTTAACCCTGTTAATTACCCTTTAACAGCAGAAGAAAAAGCCGCAATATATAAGCCGTCAAAAATGGGGAAATTAGTCGCAAAAGCAGCAGATGTAAAAATAGATTCAGTTTCAAAAGAACTCTCTTTCAGAATTCAAAAGTATTTGTCAAAAGAAAAAATTGCTAATAAACTTGTTGCAAAATGGTATAACAGACAGGCAGATGGAAGTTTTGATAGTGAATTAATTGGTGAAAGAGGTATTTTTGATGCTTCATTTCTTGCAACAAAGTCTGCTCAATCTTCTTCTGAAGGACAAGCACTTTTAACAACTGCTGGACAAGAATTAATAAGTAACACCTTCGTAGTGATAAATAAATTCAATTTTGTCGCTAATGAACCTGTGGCTCGTGCTGTAAGAGATGTTGCAAAAGAAGAAGCCGTAAAAAGTATAAAAATTCCTAAGCTTTTAGAAAAAGCGAATAAGGGTCTCGACGCCGTTTATGAAAAAACCAAAGAAGGCTATTCAATTTTTGCAACTGCATACTTATATAAATTAGTTTGGAACGACTCCATAAGAGAAACATTCTACAGCAACATGTATATGGATAAAGGGAATTTAGATCCAAAAAAGAAAGAAGCATTTGATAAGTCTAATTTATTTAAGTTAGAATTTGTAGGTGATGAAAGTGCAACAGGGCTAATTTTATTTTCCTTAAAAGAAAAAAGAACTGAAGATCAAATTATAGAAATTGCAACGGTAAAAATAGTTGATAATGTTTATGCTAAACTTCAGAAAAAATATGATGTATTTAAAACTAAAACACCTCTTTATACCGGATTTCCAATTACTGCTAAAATTGGGGTAAAGGAAGGCATAGAAGGCGGAGAAAAGTTTGAAGTACTAGAGCAAAATATAGACCCTAAAACCGGAGTTGCTACGTATAAAAAAATTGGTAAGATAAAAGTTAATAAGAAGCTTGTTTGGGACAATACATATAATGCAGGAGAAGCACCCGTGGCAGAACCAGTTGTTGAAGGAACAGAAGCAAAGCCCATTATTGATCGCACCACTTTTGACGGAGGGAAGAAATTTTATTCAGGCTTGCTTATTAAACAAATAAAATAATTTAAAACAACATACTATCTTCTTTTTAAAGATAGTATGTTGTTTATTAACTAATTAAAAAACATAAAAATGAAAAATATTATAAAAAAAAAATGTCTATTATTCATTGCAATGATAGGTTTTACGATTGTAGCAAATGCACAGGCAAAAAAGAAAGCAGATAAAGATACCGAAGCGTGGAGATATGAAATTGAAGTTGTGCAAACAGGCACTCAAGGTACATACCTAATTAAGGTTTGGTCGTATTCTAAGAAACCAGATGTTGCTATTGAGCAAGCAAAAAAGAACGCTGTACACGGCGTTATATTTAAAGGATTTACTGGTACATCAACAGTTTCAGGACAGAAAGCTATAACTAATAATGTTAATTTAGAAGAGGAAAAAGCTGATTTTTTTAAACCTTTTTTTGAAAATGGAGGCAAGTATATGAAATTTGTTTCTACGTCAAATGATGGTGCTGTTGCTGCTGAGGACAGAATGAAAATAGGCAAAGAATATAAAGTGGGCGTAATAGTTTCTGTTAATGTTTCGGCATTAAGAAAAGATTTAGAAGATGCGGGTATTATTAAAAGCTTGTCTTCAGGATTCTAAATAATCTATAATGAAAAATATAATAATAATAATTCTTTTTGTTTTGCTAACTCAACCAAGTTGGGCGCAGAAAAACATTTCAGGAAACTACACCCATGAAATAGAATGTATGGGTTCCGAACTAGATGGCAGCATTACTCTAAAGACTTGGGGAAAAGGCAAAAACAGAGCCGATGCTTTAGAACAAGCCAGAAAAGAAGCGCTAAACGCTGTTTTATTTGTTGGCATAAGAAACGGAAAGCCCGATTGTGATACTCGCCCTATTTTAAATGCTCCTAATATTCGCGAAAACAAAGCTGATTATTTTAATACCTTTTTTAATGACGGAGGCAAATATAAAAATTTCGTATCCAACAAAGATGAATCTTTTGGTAAAAAAGAAAGAGCAAAAGGGAGAGATGGAGAAGTTATGTTCGGCTTTATTATTCGTGTAATGAGAAGCGAATTAAAAAAACAAATGATTACTGATGGGATTTTAAACAATTAAAAAAAACGAAATGAAAAAAATAATAACAAAAACAAGCTTAATTGCTTTATTGCTTTTTGGAGCAACAACATCGGTTTTTTCGCAGGCAAAAAAACCAACTTTAATGGTTGTCCCTAGTGACGTATGGTGTAATACAAATGGCTATATGATGGAGTTTGACAACCAAGGAACAAAAGTTAAAATTCCTGATTACAAAAGGGCCTTTCAAGAAAATGCTGATCTTTTATTGGTAATTGCTAAACTTGGTGAATTAATGGCAGAAAGAGGATTCCCTTTAGAGTCAATGGAAGGTGCCTTAAAGACACTTGCCTCGGAAAGCGCGGAAGATGCCATGTTGACTAGCAAAACCGGCGCAGGTGTAAGCGAAAGTCCTATTGATAAATTAAAAAAAACAGCAAAAGCTGATATTTGGATGCAGGTTACGTGGACTATAAATCAAATAGGTCCAAAAAAATCAATCACCTTTATTCTTCAAGGATTAGACGCCTATACAGATAAACAAATAGCAGGTGCTTCCGGAACAGGTAATGAACTTATAGGTGCTACTTTGCCTGTAATGCTTCAAACAGCTGTTCTGTCTCATCTCGACAATTTTAATGTACAATTAATGGCTCACTTTGATGATATGTTTGCAAACGGGAGAGAAATAATAATTCGAATAAAAAAATTCGATTCTTGGGATGGTGACTTTGAAAAAGAATATGAAGGAAAAGAATTAAATAGTTATATTGAAGAGTGGCTTACAAAAAATTGTGTAAAGGGGCGTTTTAGCGCTACTGAATCTACTGAAAATATGATGCTATTTAAACAGGTAAGAATTCCAATGCTCAACGAAGCAGGTGTGGCAATTGATGCTAAAGGTTTTTGTAAAGGGCTTCAAAGCTACTTAAAAAAGGAACCTTTTTTAATTACGAATAAATTAATGATGAAAGGTTTAGGACAAGCCTCGATAGTACTTGGAGAAAAATAAATAAATAAATAAGTAAAATACAAAATCATGAAATCAATAATTCTAATCATCTTAATTGTTATAGGTTACAATACCTGTGCACAAAATGCAGCCGGTAAAAGTGATGATATGGCTCGAATTACTTTAGCAACTTTTGTTCCCCAGCAAATTGATAAAATGCCTGAAGCCGCTCGTAGTATGCTCGCAAACAAATTAAGTCAGATAGTAACACAAAGCGGAATGGGTGGTAGTGCATCTAATGAACGCTTTATTTTAACTGCCAATATTAATGTAATGTCTAAAGATATTACCCCAACTGCACCGCCAATGCAAGCATTTACGTTAGATGTAACATTGTATATTGGTGATGGGATTGACGGAACTAAATTTGCGAGTATTTCAACAACTGTTAAAGGGGTTGGCGAAAATGAGACTAAAGCTTATATCTCTGCACTTAAAAATTTGAAAACCAACGACCCGAATTATCAGGCATTTATTGAAACTGGTAAAACTAAGATTGTTGAATATTACAATAGTAAGTGTGACTTTATTATAAAGGAATCTCAAACACTTGCCAGTCAGAATAAATTTGAAGAAGCTATTTTTAAATTAACTGAGGTGCCTGAAGTTTGTAAAGGTTGTTATGATAAATGTATGGATGCTATTGCACCAATTTACCAACAACAAATTGATAGAGATTGCAAATTGAAACTGGCAGAAGCTACTAACTTATGGTCAGCTAATCAAACTGTTGAAGGAGGTAATCAGGTAGGTGAAATTATATCAACAATAGAACCTGGTGCAGCTTGCTTTGGTGAAGTTAAGTTGCTTTCCACCAAAATTGCAACAAGAGTTAAAGAACTTGATACTCGCGAATGGAAGTTTAAATTAAAAGAACAAGCTCAAGTAAGCGAAAGAATAAAAGCTGCACGAGACGTTGGTGTCGCTTATGGAAAAGGACAACCTAAAACAGTTACTTATAATGTAAGAGGTTGGTGGTAAAATAAAACCAACCCTATCGCACCTACCCGCAAGTGGGTCGGTTGTGGGTTTTTAACTTTCGTGCTTCTATCAAACATTTTACAAACTTGAAAGTGAAGCGCTTCTAATACCCAACCTTCGAGTAGCTGCAAAACGTGTGGTTCTTGAATCTCTTCTTATGATAGCAAATAAGAAAAAGAATGCTATACAAAACATAAAGGATTTTAAAATGTAATAAAACGAAAACTAACGTCAAGCGAACTGAGATAAGAATCATTATTACAAGTTTAAAAGCTCCTGTTGCTTATAGTAAAACACGACAAAATTATTATTATACCGAAAACCGCAAGCTTAATATTATTTGGCAAAACCCTAAAATAACTAATCAATAAAATAAAAAATGAATTACATTTTTATTAATAATTCAAAATAAAATAAATATGAAAAAAACAATCGCAATAATAATAATTGCAGCAACTTTAACATCTTGTGGAGGTAAAAAAAGCATAAATGAAGTAAAACTGATTCCAGTAAAAAGTGGGAAAGAGTTTCAGTATATTGACCAAGAAGGAAAAATTGTTATCAACCCGCAGTTTAGCGAAGCCACAATATTTAGAGAAGGATTGGCTTTAGTTAAAACAAGTGGTGAAAATCAGAAATACGGTTATATATCAGAAGATGGAAAATTTGTAATACCAGCAAATTATAAAAAAGCAACTGTATTTAGTAACGGTTTAGCATGGGTTGTTTCAGATAATGGAGCACCAACTGCAATAAACGAAAAAGGTGAAATTAAGTTTACGTTAACCGATGCACAAAAAGTAAACCTTTTTCAAGAAGATTTAGCTGCTTACAGCGTAAGCGACACATCAACTTCAAAATCGGCAATAAGCTCCCAAAGTGATGGTTTATTAGATGGATTAGACGAAGAGCTTACTGCAACATTGGCAGCAGCGTTAGAAGAGGCTCAAAATGGAATAAATAATATAATTGGCGGAAAAGAAAAGTGGGGTTTTGTAGATAAAGAAGGGAAAGTTAAAATTAATCCGCAATTTAAATCGGTTGGTTTTTTTAGTAATGGAATATGTGCCATTAAAAATAATGAAGGTAAATGGGGTTATATAGATAAAGAAGGAAAAATAGTTATAAACCCGCAATTTGATTTTGCTAAAGAATTTATTAATGGTGTTGCTATTGTTGAAGCAGGTGGAAAATCAGGCGTGATAAATAAAGAAGGGAAATATATTATCAACCCGCAATTTTCTAATATTACAATTGATGGAGATTTATTTTTGATTTCTCAAGATGGCAAAAAAGGCTGGTGCGATGATAAAGGAAAAATTATTATAAATCCTCAATTTGAAAGTGCATTTCCTTTTGGTGGAAATAAATTAGCATCAATAAAAACAGATAAAACATTTGGCTTTATTGATAAAGAAGGTAAAATAGTTATCAACCCACAATTTGATTACGCACTTCCATTTAACGGCAAATTAGCACTTGTTAGCAGTGGTAATAAAATAGGCTTTATAGATGATGAAGGTAAGTATGCTATCAATCCACAATTTGATGATGTATCAGCTGATTTGGTTCGTTACCTTGAAAATGGGTCATCAAGCCGTGAAAGTGTAACCACAGATTATTTTAATATGAATGCAATTACCGATCGTGCAAAAAAAATAGTTTCAGAGCTTAATTTTACTACAACTTTTAACGAATTAATTAAAAAATACAACTTAAAGGAAGCTGAATTATCTAAATATAGTACATCTACTAAACTAGTAAATAACGAAGCAATGTCATCAGATGCTAATTTTGATTTACATGCACTTGGTAACCCATGGCAAATGGATACTGATACGTATCAATATGTGGTTAATAAATCTTACGTTCCTGAAGGATATCAAATGGAAATTGATTTAAAAGGTAATGGAAACGGGAAAGAAGAGGAAGTTTTTAAAGCACTGCAATCTATTTTTACTGGGTATAAAAAAGATGATACTAACTCAAATGAAAAAAACATTGAATATATGAGTGATAAACAAAAAATCACTTTATTTAAAAATAATGGTATTAATATAAAAGTGCAGCCTTTGGATAACAATGTGGCTCAATAAAATAAAGCATAATATAAACAGTTTTAAATCATAATAAAATGATAGTAGAAAGTTTTTACTGCGAACACACAAGTAAATTATTTAAAGGCAAGAAACCAGGGCAAGCGGCCTTGGAACACGCCTTAGAATTATTAAATACTAATTACAAGAATGGATTAATGTACAAATGCAACTATGATGCTTTTGTAAATAAAAAATAACACTATTTTAAAAACTGAGAAAATGAAAAAATTAATTATAATGCTATGTATTGCCCACATGAGTCCTGCTCAAACATTAATTAAGATTAAAGCTATTGGTGGTGGTGGAAAAAATATCAACTGGGCAAAAATTAATGCCGATAATAAAGCCATAGATGATGCCAATTCTGATGGTCCCCCGTCGACTTACGATGATTGTTCACAAGGTGTAACTGCTGTAAATGCATCAAGCACCCTGCCACCACAAGGTAAAGTAAATTACAAGATAACAAATTTATCTGACGGAAACCCAATGACTGCATGGGTTGAAGCAAAGCCCGATTATGGCATTGGCGAATGGTTTGAAATTAAAACAGTAAATGTAAACGCCATATTTAATGGTCATCAATTTTCACCCTCTTCTTGGATAAATAACTCAAGAGTTAAAACATTTAAAGTTTATAGAAATAATAAACCACTTTGCTTATTAGAATTAACTGATGAAATGGGAGAACAACGATTTGAACTGCCTAATGCAGCCAAGTTTGAAAATGAAGCAACCATAAAATTTGAGATTGTGGAAGTTTATAAAGGCTTAAAATGGTCGGATGTTGCCATATCTGGTTTAGATTGGCACGCCTGCTGTTTTGCTGTAAATACTGAAATTCTATCAACTGATAATACAAAAAAAATTAATGAATTAGCGGTAGGTAACAAAATACAATCTATAAACCTCACAAACGGAAAAACAAAAAATGTTATAGTTAATAAATTGGCTAAGCAAATACATTTAAGTCTACTTACTATTAAAACCAAAAATCAGAGCATTCAACTAACGCCAAGCCACCCGTTATATATAAAAAATTATGGTTTTATATCTTTAGCCCGTTTACTTAATAAATTGAACAAAGAAAATTATAAAGAATTAACTAACAATATTGAGGTTTTAATTTGGAATGAAATAACCAAAAAAACAGAATATGAACCATTGTTATTTATCGAAAAAATAGAAGGTAATTTTGAAACATATTCTATTTTAAAATTAAATGAAGGCAAAACTTACATTGCTAATGGTTTTATAACTCAAACATATTAGTAAACTCAAATACACTCACAGTATATAAATTAGGTGATGTTAAAAGCGAATAGGCTCTGCTTATCATTCGCAAATACTTGAATCATCGGTATATGATATGGTTTTGGATTTTAAAGAAAGCCGTGTCTAATTACGAATCTGAAGTAAGAGATATGAAATTTAAACTAACTGCATATTTAAGTGATGTGGGATAAAAAAGTGAGGGTAAAACTATATTTTCAATTATAGGTATTAAAAAAGAAAATGGTAAAATTAAAGAAATGACAAATAATGAAGGGGCCTAAGCAAGCTGAAGCTCTGAGACAAGGAAAGGGGCTGACTTAAATTATTGCCTGTTTCGCGAATATTTAAACGATTAAACAAACGTGGAGAACATTAACCACAAAAAAACGGGGCGACACCGAAAAGCCATACGAGTTGAAATAAATTAAAAATCAAATAATATGAAAGTAGAAAGTTTTTACTGTGAACACACAAGTTCATTAATCGGAGGCAAGTCTGCAAAGACAACTGCTCTTGAACATGCAATTAAAACGTTAAATGACAATTTCAAAGAAGGATTCTTCTACAAGTGTAATTATGACGCATTTGTTGAAATTAAATCTGGGTGTTGGAGAAAAATATTACGTTTTGTTATGCGTAAAGAAAAAGAAGAAGTTATAACAATTAAATTTAAATATGGCATTTTCGACAAAACAACAACTGCTGAACAAGGTCAATTTGAATTTATTGAAGTTCACCCAGTTTCTGCCGAACATGAATTAGGAGCATTAACAAATAAAAATTTACAGAATCCATATTTGGAGACTGGAAAAATTGCGATTCAAGATTTTCTTGATAAAAACCCTAAAATTAAGCCTTATTGTGATTTAGAAATTATGGTAAAAGTTAAACCCGGCTGTTTTAAAAAGGTTTTCAACATTATTGCAGGGAATTCTCATAAGAATAATTTCTCATTCCAATATTTTGAATTTAACATAGCACAAAAATTTGCTTAATATTCTTTACGTGTCTGCCGTTTAAAAACGGCAGACACTATTTTCTTTTTATATGAATAGACTATTAATAAAATTAGTTCGTAAATACCAAAAATCAAAAGGGAATAACCATGTGCCTTCGTGTATATTTACCCCCTCATGCTCTGACTACGCTGTCATTTCACTAGAAAAATATAATATCTTTAAAGCTTTACGCCGTATAACTATTCGAGTTTACAAATGCGATTCTGCTAAACATTTTGGAGGGAATGATTACCCATAAAAAACCAGCCCATAACCGCACCAATCAGAAAGTGAGCAGGTTGTGGGCTATTTAAACTTTTTGAACTATAATAAATATTTTCGGAAAGTTTATTATATACTTAAAGCGCCACAACATTAATATTCAAACAATTAAACAAACATGGAGACCAGTGACCACAAAAAACGGGGCGACACCGAAAAGCCATATGAGTAGGGAAAATAAAATAAATTTAAAAGAATGAAACCTATTATAATTTT
>JAYVDU010000620.1:0-8296 GCA_043749245.1 Bacteroidota bacterium
TCTGAAAAAATCGGCAGGTGTAGGGTGCTTAAATGCCCAACGTGTGCAATATTGTTTGAAGGCGTAATCAAATAGCTCACGACCCATAACAGTTTCGCGTAAGATATTTAAAGCCGTGCAAGGTTTGCCATAAGCATTGGCACCAAAGTTATTGATGTTTTCGCTGTTGGTCATAATGGGTTCTAATTGATCTTTTGGCAGTTTGAAATAATCCACCATTTTATATGCTGGTCCTCGAGCCGAAGGATAGTCATTATCAAACTCTTGCTCAGTTAAAAATTGCACAAAGGTATTTAAGCCTTCGTCTAACCAACTCCATTGACGCTCGTCGCTATTGATAATCATCGGAAAAAAGTTATGACCTACTTCGTGCATAATAACCATTAACATACCGTTTTTTGTGCTTTCAGAATAAGTACCATCTTTTTCTGTACGTCCAAAATTAAAACAGATCATTGGATATTCCATCCCGTTAGCGGCTTCGATGCTTTGCGCAACGGGGTAAGTATAAGGAATGGTATATTTAGAATAGGTTTTAATGGTATGCGCTACTGTTTTAGTAGAGTATTTGCGGTAAAGCGGGGCTGCTTCTTTTGGATAAAAACTCATACACATCACTTTTTTGCCTTCTACTTTAATTGGCATGGCATCCCACATAAATTTGCGGGAAGATCCCCAGGCGAAATCACGCACACTGTCTGCTTTAAAGATCCATGTTTTACTTTTTTGGATTGCTGCGCCTGTCGAAGCATTTTTTTCGGCAGCAGTGCATTCGTCTAACGTCACAATTTCAGTCACATCGCTATAGTTAGCAGATGCTTTGGTCCAACGTGCCATTTGATTAGGCGTGAGTATTTGTGCATAGTTTTGGCACTCGCCTGTTGAGCATATAATATGATCGGCAGGAACTGTCATTTTAACTTTGTAATTTCCAAAAGCTAACGCAAATTCGCCACGACCAGTAAACTGTTTATTTTGCCAGCCTTGAAAGTCGCTATACACGCACATGCGCGGATACCATTGTGTGATGGTAAATAAGTAATTACCATCTTCCGGAAAAAATTCGTAGCCACCACGGCCACCAATAGTCATACGATTACCCATTTTGTATTGCCATTTAACAATGAATTTTAATTTAGAATTGCCATTCAATGTTTTTGGTAAATCAATACGCATCATAGTTTGGTTGATGGTGTATTTAAGTGGGTTGCCTAATTCATCAGTAACAGCAAGGATTTGATCGCCTAAGCCTTTTAATTGTTCATTAACATTTAAGCCTTTAATATCGTTTTCGTTGTATGGTTGATTTAATTTATTGCCATCAAAATAATTATTATCAGACGTTGGTTGGTGTTGATTTTCATCTAACTGCAACCATAGGTAATTTAATTTATCAGAAGAGTTATTGTGATAAGTAACCACTTCTTTACCGATGATCATTAAGTTTTTTTCATCTAAAGTAACATCAATGTCGTAATCGGCACGTTGCTGCCAATACTTGCTGCCAGGTGCTCCGGAGGCAGTTCGTTGTTCGTTTGGTGTAGGTAAAATAGTACCAAGTTGTTCGAATTTATTACCGTGATTGGAATGAGGATTGTTTTTTAAATTTTGTGCAAAAGCAATGCTTAAGCTAAAACAAAGAGTTGTTGTTAGGTTTAATAAACGCATGGTTGTTATAGGTGGTTTAGTCGTTGTATAAATAAATAAGTAGCTATTATTAAAACAGCCGAAGAGACCGTAGTGACCCAAACAGCTGATTTAATTCTTGTAAATCTAATTAAAAAAACAGAAAATAATAGCATTGCAGAAACTATACATAATTGCCCAACTTCGAGCCCTATATTGAATGATAGTAAAGGTAACAGAATACTTTCTTCCTTACCCAACATGGATTTAAGCATATAAGAAAAACCCATACCGTGAATGAAGCCAAACAACAAGGCTAAGGCGTAATTGAATTGATAATTGATGCGTTGTTTATTTCTGAAATAAATATTTGATAAGCAGGTGGTTATAATGGTTAGAGGTATTAATACTTCGATGATAGATTGCTTAATGGCAATGATATGAAAGGCGCTAGCTGCTAGGGTTAAAGAATGCCCAATGGTAAAGGCTGTGATTAATACGAGTAAAGATTTCCATTCTTTTATAGAAAACAACACACACAAAACCATAACGTATAAGATGTGATCGTAGCCATTCCAATCTAAAATATGTTGAAAGCCCATAGTGAACCACAACCAAAATTCGTTCATTTTAAATGTTATTTTTGTGTGTGCTAAATTTAAAGGGAAAATATACACATTTATTAAAAACTACACCTGCGGTAAGAGGTTTGTTTTGGGTGTTTACGCTGATCGTCGTTAGTTCATTTTGTTCGCTAAAACATCCGTTTTATATAAGCGTAGTGGATATAAAGCAAGATACTAAGCAACAGAGTTTAAACATCAGTGTCCGTTTGTTTACCAATGACTTGGAAGATGCTTTAAGAAAAACAACGGGCAAGTCAATTGATGTGTTGAACCCGAAAAATAAAACAGAAGTTGATTCGATAGTATTTCATTACATCAAAAAAAGGTTAGTAATTCAATTGAATGGAAAGCTCCAAGTGCTTCATTTTATTGGTTATGAGAAAGAAGAAGAATCTGTTTGGGCATATTTAGAAATACAAAAAGTAATGAAACCAAAAACACTCACGGTTGATACCAAACTCTTATATGATTTTTTGCCACAGCAAGTAAATATAGTACACGCCGAAATCAATGCTATAAAAAAAAGCTCGAAGGTTGCTAATCCGGAGAGTAGGGTGGAGTTTGGTTTTTAATACCAACTATATTATATACATAATCCATTAATCAAAAAATAACCAATTAAGTCCAAACTTTACAGCTCTTTCGTTTTGTAAATAACCAGGCGTTAAATAATAGTTATTGCCCGAAAACCCTTGATTTAAGTGATCTATTTTAATAAAGAAACGAACTGGCTTGATACGCGCATTTAAGAAGAAATCCACAAAAGGATAATTGCCAACTGTTTTATCGGTTTGCACATAATACATATTTGTAGCAGGCATATAGGCCATGCCATTAAACGCATTATAGTATTGAACATTAAAGCCTATTTGTAATTGCAACGCACGTTTAAATAAATTGCCTTGATAATATATTGCAGAATTTACAATATGATTAGGCATACTCACAATGGCTTGATAAGAACTTGTTTGATAATTGTATTGAGCATTTAAACCTAAGTGTTTAAAAAACAAAAACTCTTTTCGAATATATAACGATATATTTTGAATGGAAACTCCCGCTTGTTGAGGAACGGCAAGCTCATTCATATATAGCATATTTTTAGTATTTTGATAAATGACGCCTACTTCGCCATTTGCTTTTGGTACTTGAAGACTAAATAATCCTTGTAATTTTTGAGTAGGAACAAAGGCATTTGACCAAGCGTAATGATTGCTTAACCAAGTATTATAGATGAAATCCGGATGACGACTTTCGTAATTGACATTGAATTTTATTTTTAAATATTCATTTTTTAGTAATGGTTCTGTATCTCTTTTTTTATTGGAATTAAATAATTTTACTTGATATTGATTATTTAAATCAATGCTGTAATCGCCAATATTAGCGCCACTCACAATATAATTAGCTTTGATAAAACCTGTGTAATTTTTTTGTTGCAAGTAAGCGCCTACATTTACAATGTTATTCATAAATAAAGAATCGCGATGCTGATGCACTTGATTGTATTCGTTTTTAAATCCTAATTCTAAACGTGTATGTATAGGATTTATTTTTATAGAATAATTAATCGTATTTGAAAAACTGCGCCAATGAGTCGAATCCCTTGTTTTAACAGTATCTAAGTAATGTACCTGATAATATTTATCAATCGTATCATTCAAATCTACATACTTACTATAATTTCCTGAATAGTTAAATGTGTAATTGATGAAATGCGAAAACACAGTAGAACTATCTTCCACTTTATTTAACCTTAGCCAAGCATCTAAATTATAGGTGGTGTTTCGCACTTCTCGTTTAGCATTACTTAAATTCATTGGTAATAATTGTTTGTTAACGGTTACATCGGTCAAAAACAAGGAGTCATTCTTAATACCCCCGTTTTCCTGATGTTTCAGCTTATTAAATAAAAAATAAGTGTAATACCCAACTCTATTATTTTTATGAGTGTAATTACTCGACGCGTAAAAATTATTTGTAAAACTTTGTTGTTGTTTAAAAAAACCTAAGCCACTATAGCGATTAAAGCCCAACGTTAAATTGAGTTTATTTTTAAACGTGTTAGAAAATAATAATTTAAATGTTTGCTCTTGTTTAGAACCAGCTATACCGGTTAATGAAGCATAAGGGCCTTTTGTTTGATAATATCCAACATTATTACTTGTAATAACATCATTATTGTAAGGTGCATTATATAAATTGAATCCAAGCGCTTTGGTTTGGTAGGCCATTAACAAAGGACTAGAAGACAATCCTAAATTACCATTGGTATTTCGCGGAAAATAATTTTGAAAATTTGTTATCGACGTATCAATTTTTGAGTACGAAAATGTTTGGTAATTATTTTTTTGTTCGTTCGATAGAATACGGATATAGCTACTATCCGATGGGTAATAAACCTGAGCTTTAAGTCCAACAGATAAACACATTAAACTAAATAGTAATCTCACACTAAAAGTATATGGATGTTTAGTCATTAAAAGCAAAAAAGAAACTTAAAATTTATCAAAGAAATGTTCTTCTACATCAAAGGTTGATTTGATACCCACTTGCTTATAATCCGATTCTAGCCATTTAGTGGCTGTTTGGCGCCCACGTTCTTTTAAGTCTAATAAAAAAGCCCATGATGTATTCATTTTACTACTATAACTTAATTGGCTCAACGCATCGTAACCAGAAATTGTATGAACAAAAATTTCTCTGTTTTGCTTTTCATCCGTTTTTAAAATTCCGTTTCTTAATAACTCATTGCGATAATGAATCAATTTCATTTCGTTAATTAAACTACTATTAAAAGAAATTTCATTTACGCGATCAGCAATGTCTCTGGCACTTGTGGGAACTGAACTAATATTGATTGAATTAATTTTGATTAAAACAATGTCGTGTAAATTGGTATTTGTAATCAAAGGAAAAATTGGTGGATTTCCCATATAACCGCCGTCCCAGTAGTATTCTCCATCAATTTGAACTGCTTGAAATAACATTGGCAAACAAGCTGATGCTAAAACAGCATCTACTGTAATTTCTTTATTACTAAATATTTTTGCTCTGTTTGTTTTAACGTTAGTAGCGCAAATAAATAATTTTTTCTTGTTATAAATTTGTAACTCTTTAAAGTCAATTAAATCGGTAAGAATGTCTCGTAGTGGGTTATAATTAAAAGGATTGAAATTATAGGGCGACATATATTGAGTCATATTATTAAACAACATATAACTGGGAGAATTATGCATATCTCCATTATTATATACTTTGTCAAATCCACTTGGCTGAAAAAAACTACCAGATTGAGCTACTTTACGCCAAAGAGTTTCTAATAATTCTTTTGCTTTTTTAGGTCCGCCAACGTGCAGTCCATAAGCACAAGTTACCGCATTAACGGCTCCGGCACTGGTCCCACACATAGCATCTGCAACAATATGATCTGCCTCTAAAAGCTTATCTAAAACTCCCCATGTAAAAGCGCCGTGAGCGCCACCACCTTGCAGGGCTATACCTACTTTTTTAATATCAGAATGACTCATTTATTAAGAAATACTATTTATGTAATGTTAAACCAATTTAGCATTATTATAGTCTACCAAATATAACTAAATAACTTAATTATCAAACTTAAATAAGACGAGTGCTGTTTATCCATAGATTAAGCTAATCTCAACTAACGCGTCTACAAATTCTCCTTAATAAACTTAAGCATTTTGGTATATAAATGATTACGTGTTAAGCCACCACTAATACCATGATTTTTGTTAGGATAAGTCATAAAATCAAATGGAATATTATTTTTAACTAATTCATTAGCAAATTCCATCGAATTTTGATAATGTACATTATCATCGCCACTACCGTGTATTAACAAGAATTTTCCTTTAATATTTTTAGTAAAATTTACTGGCGAATTATCTTCATATCCACTTTTATTATCTTGCGGTTTACGCAAGAAACGTTCTGTATAAATATTATCGTAAAATTTCCAATTAGTAACAGGGGCAACAGCAATAGTTGCTTTAAAATAATCAGCACCTTTGGTAATTAATAAGGATGCCATATAACCACCAAAACTCCAGCCCATAAAGCCTATGCGTGATTTATCTGCATAAGGCAAAGAGCCAATATATTTTGCTGCATCTATCTGGTCCAAGGTTTCTAATTTACCTAATTGTAAATAGGTGGAGTTTTTAAAAACAGTTCCTCTTCCAAAAGTCCCCCTGCCATCCACGCACACCACAATATATCCTTCTTGATTTAATAGGGAGTGCCACCAAAATTCAAAACCAGCCCATTCATTATTGCATTTATTAGAACCAGGCCCATTGTATGCAAACATATAAACAGGATACTTTTTAGTAGCATCAAAGTGTTGTGGTTTCATCATCCAACCATTCAATTCAACGCCATCTGTATTTTTAAATGTAAAAAATTCTTTAGTTGAAACTGAATATTCTTTAAGCTTATTTTTTAATGGAATATTATCTTCTAATACTTTTATTAATTTACCATCGGCACTGTGTAATTCATATACTGGCGGGGTATTGGCGTTGGAATAAGAACTCACATAAAATTTCAAACCTTCGCTAAATGTTGCTCCGGATGTGCCTTGCAAGGGAGATAATCTTTTTTTAGATGAACCATCTAATTTAATACTATAAACATCTCTGTTTATTTGCCCTTGCTCTGTAGAAACATAATATAATGTTTTAAGAGATTCATCAAAACCATAAAATGAAATCACATCCCAATTTCCCTTTGTAATCTGATTAATTAATTTACCTGTGTTATCATAATAATATAACTGATTGTAGTTATCTTTTTCGCTACTCCATATAAAGCCTTTATTGTTGGGTAAAAACGTTAGGTCATCTGTAATATCAACGTATGTTTTTGATTCGTCGGTTAAAATTATTTTAGAAATACCATCACTAGCGTTGGCGTATAATAACTCAACCTTATTTTGTAAACGGTTTAAGCGTTGAAGTGATAAGGTATTAACATCGCTTGTCCATTTAATGCGAGGAATATAAATATCCGTTTCCTTACCAATATCTACTGTTGTTGTTTTAGAGCTGATAACGTCGTATATATGAACTGACAAAATAGAATTATCTTCACCTGCTTTAGGATATTTAAAGGTTACTTTGTCAGGATATAAATGATTGTTATATGTGTCGAAGCCATACTCTTTTACACGTCGCTCATCAAAACGAACAAAGGCTAATTTAGAGCCATCAGCATTCCATTCAAAATAATCTGCTTTACCAAACTCTTCTTCATATACCCAGTCGGCCCAACCATTTTTTATTTCATTGTTTTTTCCATCAGTAGTAACTTGTGTTTCGATATCTGAATCTAAGTCTTTTATAAATAAATTATTACCTCGCACAAAAGCAACTTTGTTTCCTTTCGGAGAAAAAGTTGCAAATAGTTGTTTTCCAGCTTTCGATAACTCTGCTGTTTTGCCTGTTTTTAGATCATATACAAAATTATTAGCAGTCATCGAACGACGGTAGATATATTGAATATCCGTTTTTAGTAATACTTTGGTTTCATCTAAACTAAAGGTATAGTCAGATAAATCAATCGTTTTACCTTCAACTTTTACATTTTCGCCAAACACTAATACCGCTACTTTACGCCCTGTTTTTAAATCGTATTTTACAATCGTTTGTACGCCATTTGTATCTTTAATAGTTGTGTAATGAAGTCCGTCTTTCATCGTTTTAAAGCCACTATTGGCTTTAGCTCTTAATTCTTTTTTACTACAAATATCATCTACTGTTAAGGTATTTTGTGCGATGCCTTGTATCGACAATAATGTAAGTAAGCTGAGTGTTTTTATAAATGATACCTTCATTGTTTTTTGCTATTAAGATTTAAAAAGGATGAATATACAAATTACTCCCTATCGGTAAATGCTATTTTACTCGAACGGCAACCCTGTTAAATAAATGATTATTATTTGATATAATTTTTTATTAGATTAGCGTAAAATAACTCTTGTATGCAAACTTATAAAACCATCATCATCGACGACGAAGAAA
>JAYVDU010000621.1:0-2448 GCA_043749245.1 Bacteroidota bacterium
TGTAGTAGATGCAATGACTTGAGCAGTTGTTGTTGTACAATTTAAACTTGCACTTGGAGCTGCTGCTACGGTCGGGGCTATTGTGTTTTGAGTAACCGCAACACTACCTGCTGTTTTACAACCATTAGCGGTATTGGTTACAGTGTAACTATATGTTCCAGGTTGGTTTACGGTTGCTGTGCCAGTTGCTGCTCCTCCCGTTATACTTGGGCCTGTCCAAGCGTATGTAACAGGCGTAGTCGATGTTGTAGCACTTGCATTAACTGAAGAAAGCGTACAATTTAAAACAGCAGAAACTGCCGAAGTAACCGCTGGTGTAGTCGTATTTTGAGAAATTGCTACAGTAGAAATTGTCGAAGTGCAGCCCGCAGCGGACGTTACGACTAAACTATACGTGCCAGGTAAATTAACTGATGGAGATGCTGTTGTATTTCCTGCGGTAATACCCGGGCCGGTCCATGAATACGTTCCTCCACCAGATCCTGCCAAAGTCGTAGTTGTGTTAGCGCATGTGATTGTGCCTGTAGAACCCGCATTGGCAATGGGATTTGGATTAATGGTAATAGTAAAGTTTTTAGGTGTTCCTATACAACCAGATTGAGTTGGAGTAATTGTAAAATTACCTATAGTGGGAATTGCAACACTTGGAGCAGTATAAGATGCAATATTGACAGTTCCATTAGCGGCAACTCCGATAGATGTATTGCTGTTAATCCAGGTATATGCGCCGCCCGCAGGCGTTGTTGTAAAGTTACTTGCATTAACAGTTGCTCCAGAACACACTGTTTGGCTTGCAATAGCGCTTACAACAGGAACCGCTGGGACAGAAAAAGTATAAGTACCATGCACAGGAGTACAGCCTGATGGGCCTTGGAAAGTATAAGTAACCGTATATGTTTGTCCTCCTGGTAAATATGAAGGATCAACATAAAGTAAACCCCAATTGAAATCTACTATTCCGACCGAACCAGTAGCTGGGGCAATGGCAAACGTGCCGTTACCAACACTCGTATTTGCGGGCGCTGTTAATGTGAAACAATTAGCGGCAGAGCCAGTCCAAACTGTAGGTCCTGCAATTACGGCATTGCTCCAGCAATTTTTTAAGGTAACTGTGGATGTGCCTATGGCACCAGCGCCATTACAAAATGAAAAATCATGTTGAAGGCCTGGATTTACTTGAGTGTAATAAATAGAATAATTATTCCCTGGAGTAGCAACTGTGCCTCCTATGGTAGCAGTACACGTAGGGCAATTTGTTGCCCATACCTGAGTCCCTCCTTCGTATGCTCTAACAGTACCATTCGTATTTAGATTCGCGGTAAATGGTTCATAAGTAACTTTAATGCAGGGTGTTAAAATATCGTGATTAGGATCGTTTATTGGTAATGAAGGTGGCTGAATAACAAAGGGAACGGCGCAATTAACCGTTGATCCATTTGGGATGTTTACACCTGATGAATTTACTGCACCAACTAACGTAAAGTTATCAAGTGGGCAAGTAATCGAACAATCTGTAGATGGGCCACTAGTTTGGGTAATTGCGATGTATCCAGCAGTTCCTGGAGGCGCTGTAACACCCGTGAAGTTTGTAATCATAATGATATAAAACAAACCCGCTCCTGGAGAATTTATAGATAAGGTTTCAGTTGAAGCTGGACTATAACTACAACCTACAGTATTTGTTCCCAAACTGCCACAATTCCCTGTTTGTGAGGCAAATGGGCCCCAGGCAATATAATCCACATCTAAACCACCACCAGTGCCATTGGCATTAACGGTTTGGCTCAAACTAAATGTCATAACTCCAGCTGCTGAAGTTTTTAAATAAAACCATGAAGGATCTGGTCTTGAACCCAAACAACCGTAATTTGGACCTGTTTGAGCAACGCTTCCATTATGAACATTTGGGTAAACAAATGGAGTACCTACTCCAGTACAAAACGGGGTCGCTTGTTCGCAAGTATTCCCTTGTGCGTATAATTGATTTTTATTTATTAAAACTGAAACAAATAAAATAATTTTAAATAGTTGTTTAATCATTTTTTAATTTATTAGAAAGTTATAGTTTTTTAAAATTTAGCTTTATAAACATCTTTTAAAATCTGTTTATGTTCTTTAAAATATTTTTCTACCTGTCCATCATACTCAACAAAATCGGAACCTTTTTGATACTGAGGGAAATCGGATGGTAAAGACTCTAATATGATCATATTCAAAAACTCTTGGCCTTTACCCATATACTTATCATTCTCATTTAACTGACCAATATAAGTAGGAGATGCAGAGGCAACAGATTCAGAAGATTTATTTCTATCTAGCAGACTTTGTTGATTTGCTTTTAGCGCAGCCTCTTTTAAGGCCGGGTTATTTCCTGCAGGAGCAGAGTTAGTTTGTGAAAAACTATTGTAATTAATTAATAACATTAAAATAGCAATGCAATGTATACGT
>JAYVDU010000622.1:0-8288 GCA_043749245.1 Bacteroidota bacterium
GATCCTAAAAATCCGATGGTGCATTTGGCCTTAGCTGATTATTATAAAGCAACCGGTGATAGAGAAAAATTTTATCAAGAAATAAAAACAGCTTTTGAAAACCCTGAATTAGATACGGATACTAAACTAAAAATTTTAAGTTCTTACTATCAGCTATCAGAAGAAAATGATTTATACAGGCAACAAGCAAATGAATTACTCAACATCATGCTTAAACTCCATCCAACATCATCGGATGCTCATGGCATCAATGGTGATTTTTTATACCGTGATAAAAAAATAAAAGAAGCGCGTGATGAATATGCTTATGCGGTGAAATTAGATAAAGGTAAATTTTCGAGCTGGACTCAATTAATGTATCTTGAATCTGAGCTAAGTGCTTTCGATTCCCTTGAAATTCATAGTTCTGAAGCTATTGAATTATTTCCTAATCAGTCTACCCCTTACTATTTTAATGGTGTTGCCAATATACAACTCAAAAAATACGACAAAGCGATTCAATCGTTAAGCGATGGGATTGAGTTTGTAAATAACAACAATCCTTTACTGCTAAAGTTTTATTCAAACTTAGGAGAAGCTTATAATTATTTAAAAAACTACGAGAAGTCAGATAAAGCCTTTGATAATGCACTAAAGGTAGACCCTGACAATACGTATATCTTAAATAATTATGCCTATTATTTATCGCTTCGTAAGATTACTTTAGAAAAAGCTGAAAAATATTCGCAACGAAGTAATGAATTAGCTCCTAATAATCGCTCTTATATTGACACATACGGATGGATACTTTATCAATTGGGCAAATACAAAGATGCCGAAGAGTGGCTTGGCAGAGCCGTAAAAATGGGTGCCAAAAACGCAGTGATATTGGAACATTATGGAGATGTGTTATACCGTTTAGATAAAAAAGACGATGCCTTAATGTATTGGAAAGAAGCAAAATCAATAGGTAAAGCTTCAGAATGGTTAGATAAAAAAATTACCGATAAAAAATTATATGAATAAACTTCGTTCAACACCTTTATATATTGTTATTATATGCGTGTTCATGATTGCAATATCAGCGTGTAAAACTAAAAGGCATTCGCAACAAACTGCAAATGCTAATAACCAAACAGATGACTCTTTGCAAGGTAGATGTCGCTTGCTATACAAAACAGCAAAAGCTTTAACAAAACACATCAAAGAAAATGAATTAAATTACTCCTGGATTTCGGCTAAAGCAGATGTAGAAACTACAATTGACGGAGAGGATCACAATTTAGATATCCGTGTGAAAGGGCGTAAAGACAGTGCATTGTGGATTTCCATTACAGCTGTTGGATTAATAGATGTAGCTAAAATATTAATTACACGCGACTCCGTTAAAATGGTGGTGTATGTGAAAAAACAATACTTTAAAGGCGACTTCAATTACATCAATCAACTCCTAAATGCTGACTTAGATTTTGATTTAATACAAGCCGCTTTATTTGGCAATAGCGCTGATTTTGACGATGATGATAATAAATTAAAGCCAGTTATTGACAGAGAAAATTGTCATTATTTGTTAAGTACTGAGCGCAAACGTAAACTTCGCCGTATAGCCAGCGGACAAGATTCCTTGAAACGCTCTTTACAAACGATGACGCTTAATCCAGAAACATTTAAAATTTTAAAAAATGAATTTGAAGATGCGGCAACTAACAGAAGTTTTCATGCCTCTTATGCTAATTTTGTAGCGAAAGACTCTGTTTTTGCACCACGCAATGTTAATATTGAGATAAAGGCACAGAAGAAAGTGAGCGTAAAAATTAACTATGTTCGCATAGACGTTAATCAGCCACAAAAGCTCACACTTAACATACCTAAAAATTATGAACCTATTCCAATTAAAAAAGAGCAGAAATAACATCTTAGCATGTTGCTTTATCTTTCTAATTGGCTATCAACAAAGCGTTTTAGGACAAACTAAAACGCAAAATTCTCAAAAAGATTTAAAGTCAAAACAAAAAAAGTTGAATGATGACATCAAACAACTTAACTCTCAATTGAGTCAAACCAAGGCCAGTAAAAAATCTCAAATCAACACCATTGTTGTTATTAATACCAAAATTAAAGTTCGAGAAGAACTTATTAGTACCATTAATACTGAATTATCCGACATCAATACAACCATTAAACAAAACGTTAATGAAATAAACGTTTTAAAAGCAAATTTAGATAAATTAAAAAGCGAGTATGCTAAGATGATTTATTTTGCGCAACGCAATCAAGATTCTTACACCAAAATTATGTTTTTATTTTCGTCAGGGAATTTTAATCAAGCCTACATGCGTATTAAATATTTTCAACAATATGCTACTTTTCGAAAAAAACAAGCTAATGAAATAATAGCCACACAAAAGGTATTAAGCAGTAAATTAAAGGAACTAGAAGAACAGCGCCACGAAAAAAATATTTTACTTGGAAATGAAAAAGAAGAAAAGACACAATTAGATAGTGAAAAAAATCAACAAGAAATTGTACTAAGTGAATTGCAAAAACAAGAAAAAGAATTGAAAGCCGAATTAGAAAAGAAAAAACGTGATGCGGAAAATTTACAAATAGCAATTAAAAAATTAATTCAAGACGAGATCAAACGTAAGCTGGATGAGTCAGTTAAAATAGCTGCTGACAAAGCCGCAAAGGTTGAGAAAGCTGAGAAATTAAAAAATGAAAAAAATAATAAGAAAGAGAAAATAGAAACTAAAACTAAAACAGAAATTAAAGAGATAGAGAAAAAAGCAGCTTCGCCAGAACTAACGGCTGAGGCTGAAGCCATAGGTAATGACTTTGTGAGCAGTAGGGGTAAATTACCCTGGCCAGTTGCAAAAGGTGTGATATGCCAGCCCTATGGCGAATATGAGCATCCCGCCATCAAAGGATTTATTATGAATAATAATGGTGTTGAAATATGCTCCAATAAAGGTTCACAAGCTCGCGCTGTGTTTGGCGGCGAAGTAACTAGTATTGCCATTGCACCAACTGGAGGTAAACTTATCATCATTCGTCATGGCGAATATTTAAGTGTATATATGAATATCGGCGACGTATTTGTAAAGCAAGGGGATAAAGTTTCTATCAAACAAGCGCTCGGAACTATACTTGATGAAGACGGTAAAACGAGTATGAATCTTCAAATTTGGAAGGGACAAAAAACAATGGATCCTAGCGGTTGGTTGTTTAATGGGCGTTAACAACTCAATTTGTTTTATATCAGTGATGATAAATAGGAGCCACTCAAAAAGTCAATTATCTTTTTAAACTTCTTTTTGCTTAATCAAAAAGAAGCAATCACGCCGAGGCGTGACAAGCCAAAACGCCAAATCCGTTTTTCTTCACTCAAAAAGTCTTCGCAATACCGCCGGAAAAATTAGGATTTCACACCGTTTTAGCAAAACCTACCGCACCATTACCAACGTATGCAGTACTTCGGCAGGCTCAGTAACCATAATTTTAGTGCAAAGTAATATAACATATTTACTAACGTTTCTTAACTATTTACCTTGCAGATAATTTATATAAAAACATTCCAAAAATAGTGATATTACTGACGTTTTTAGTTTCTGAAGAAACTCTAAATAATCTAACCAGATAGATGCGTAGTTCACATAGAATGCTTATTTTAAAATATGCTTCCTATGTGCCTATGTGTTTTAAAAATGGATTGTGTATTTTAAAATTGGTATTACAACTTCTCTAATTTATCATTAGTAAGCTTTCCATTAATCCACTCCCCATCCAATGTGGCTGCATATTTTTTATAAAAATTAATAGCAGGCGTATTCCAATCTAATACTTGCCATTCCATGCGTCGTACCTTTGTTTCTTTGCTGACCTCAATTATTTTATCAAATAATAATTTACCAATTCCTTTTCCTCTTTGAGTTTCTGTTACAATAATATCTTCCAAAAATAAACACTTACCCTTCCAAGTACTGTATTTAAAGTAATATAAAGCCATTCCAATGATGATGTCGTTTTCTTCTGCTACAAAAAAATCAAAAATTTTGTTTGAACCAAAACCCCACGCGCGCATTTCATTGGGCGTTACCTCAACTTCATCGGGCGCTTTTTCATATTCAGCCAATTCTTTTACTAAAGACAATGCTTGTTCTATATCGGATTCAGTGCCTTTTCGGATATGTATCATTTTTTAGAAAATTGTATTTTTAAAATTACTTTTTGTAAAATGCGTTTAATAATTAAATCCGCCAAAACTGCATAGCGTGCATTATCAGGTTTCGATTTCAATTCAAGTTCTACGGTTTTTTCGGAAATATCAATACGATATAATAAATGCCGATACTTTGAAAAGTCTTTATTATCAATCTTTTTAAGCGCATTCATAATGTTTGAGTGAATTTCATCATACTCAAAAACAACGATAGGCTCTAAGTAAGCTGATACATCACTCATTTCAAAATCTTTCAATAATTGTATATTAAATTTCTCAATTAATTCTTGCTGAGAAACCTTCAATACATCTAATTGTTGTTGGTTAATGAGGGGTTTCATTTATGATTTTAACAACAAACGTTCAACGGGAATTTTACCAATAATGTGTGATTCGATAATTTCTTTCACATCCTCTTTTTGCACGCCAACATAAAAAATACCTTCGGGATAAATAGCAATGGTTGGTCCAAAATCGCAAATACCAAGGCAACCAGCTCGTTGTGCTCTTGTTTTCAAGCCAACTTTTAAATCTTTTAATTGTTTTTTAAATTCGGTAACTAATTCTAAGCCATGAGTTTCTCCGCAACTTAATTTATCAGTACCTGTGCGTTGGTTGGTGCAAACAAAAATATGTATATCAAAAATAGGATTCATTTTTTTGACATAAAATTACACAAATAAATACAATTAATGGTATTACTTTACTTTACTTAATACAGTAACGTGGCCCGTTTTTACTATACTTTCGCCGCTCATCGCTTTAACAGTAACTTGATAAATATAAACACCTTGAGCCGAAACTAACCCCTTGTATTTACCATCCCAGCCTAAAGTTGTGTTTATCTCCTTAAAAATAACCGAACCCCATCTATCAAAAATAATCAAGTCTATTTGCTCTATACCATAACCTTTTGGTATAAAATATTCATTACTAACATCTCCATTAGGCGTAAAGGCATTTGGGATAAATACATCCCACTCTTTTTTAACTATTACACAAACCTCATCCGTGTTTCTGCAGCCGTATGTATTAAATCCTTCTAAAGTGTAACAGGTTGTTTCTTTAGGGGCTACAGTTACTATTGGACACCAATTGCAAATTAATGGATTACCATCTGGAGATAAAAATCCAACGTCCACATTACCGGTTCCTGTTAACACGATATCTTGATCAATATTTATAGTAGAGTCTTTTCCGGCATTTAATATTGGTAAAGGATTTACAGTTACTTGAACTGTATTGGTAACTGGACATAAACTATTGATAGAAACAGATACTGTGTAAATCGTTGTGGAGCTTGGCTTTACAACGGTTGTAGAATCATTTGGTTTTGAAACACCTGTTGTAGGATACCAACGGTAAGTATTTCCTCCAATGGCATATATTGTAGTTGAGTATCCAAAACAAACTGCATCATTTGGACAAACTATTGGTATTATTTTTGGCCTTACTACAATTTGAATAGTTTGAGTAGACGTACAAATAGTTGGCGCCAAACCGTTAGTGCCTGTTACTAAATAGGTTGTTGTATTAATAGGTGATGCAATTGTATTTGCAGAATTCACATTACTAACCGTTGATGGCGACCATGTATAAGACGTTGCGCCGTTTGCTATTAATGCGCTATTGCTGCCAGAACAAACTGTTAATGGATTTGCAGAAATTGTAATCGTTGGTGTAGGTATAATATTTACTGATACAGATGCAGAACCTATGCAGCCTAAAGGCGAAGAACCACTAACTGTATATGTGATGGATGACAGTGGTGTAGATATCACGTTTGCTCCTGAAATCATATTTAAACTAGTAGCTGGACTCCATGTATATGTTGCTCCGCCACTAGCAGATAAATTAGCAGATGCTGTTGAACAGATAGTGGCCGATGTAGATGCAATTGTTGGATTAACTGTAACTGTAATTACGACTTGTGCCGTATGAGTACAAGTGCTATTAGCTCCCGTAATATTATACGTCGTTGTGTTTACTGGCGTCGCAACAACTGACGTTCCTGAGCTCGCACTTAATGATGCTGAAGGACTCCATATATAATTAGTTGCGCCACTTGCCGCAAGAGTTGACGAGCCTAAGGGGCATATCGTAGAAGACGTTGTAGTTGCTGCAATGGTCGGCGTGGTTACAACAGTAATTGTTGTAACGGCACTATTAGTACACGTATTGATATCTGTACCAATAACGGTATATGTTTCCGTGGTATTAGCCGTGCTTGTTACCGTTGAGCCCGTGACACTATTTAAATTAGTTGACGCATTCCACGTGTATGTATTTGCGCCACTAACTGTTAAAGTGCCTGTATTGCCAGAACACATACTAAAGCTAGGTGAAGTTATGACAATGGGAAGAGCATTAACACTCATACTTGTTGTGTTGGTATTTACGCAACCATTAGCATCTGTACCTGTTACAGTATAATTTGTAGTCGTCATTGGATTAGCTGTAACACTTGTTCCTGTTGGACTATTTAATGTTGTTGCATTAATCCATGTATAAGTTGTTGCACCACTCGCCACCAAAGAGGCGCTTGCACCAACACAAATTGTATTGCTAGTAACCGTTAGTGTGGGTAAAGGATTTACAATAACAGATGTAGAAGATGTATTTATACAACCATTTGCATCAGTGGCAGTTATCGTGTAATTTGTAGTAACGGTAGGGCTTGCCGTAACTGTGGCTCCTGTAACACTTGTTATTGTGGCTGTAGGATTCCATGTGTAAGTAGTAGCTCCACTGGCAGATATTGGCGCTGATAACCCTATACAAAGAGTGTTACTAGTTGGGACAAGAATAGGCAATGGGTTCACTGTAATTGTTGATGTCACTGTTTTTACGCAACCATTAATTTCAGTACCTGTAACTGAATAATTTTGTGTTATGGCAGGTGATGCCGTAACAACAGAGCCGGTTGTGGCACTTAGTCCGGCAGTCCAGCTATATGTTAATGCGCCATTTGCTATTAATGTAGCCGTTTGTTGTCCCACACAAATAGAAGCAGAATTTACAGTTACAGGGGGAAGTGGGTTTACTAAAACAGTTGTTGTTGCTGAATTAACACAACCATTTTGAGTTGACGTAATTGTATAGGTTGTGTTTACAGTAGGCGTAACAATAATAGTTTGTGTCGTTGCACCATTATCCCACGTATAGCTTGGTGCGCCATTAGCAATCAATTCTAATGGAGTTCCTGCACAAATTGGAGTACCTTGACAATCGGCATCCATGACACCAAACGTAATGGTACAATAAGATTCGTTCGTTAAATAATCTAAAGAAATGCAAGTATGCGTTCCTGGAAATTTAATAATCGTATATCCTTCAGTTCCTATTAATGATGTAGAAGTTGGATACGTTACATTAATGCCTGTCCAAACAACTTGATAGGGAACAGATGTATTAATCTGCACTGGCAAGCCCGCTTGTCCAATACTTGAAAAAGCAATTTGTGGGTTAATAACAGGTGTATTAAAACAAAAATTAAATGTACCCGCTAAATCATTTCTAATGCAAGTAGCGCCAATAGGTACATTATATGCCGGCGGAAATACACCACCATTGTACATAGTAGGCTCTAAAGACATACCTCCATTTGAGTGTGTTCCTGATACTGATATACTAGAAGATACTGCTCCGGTAGCCATTCCACTGGTTACACTGTTCCAGTTAGTCCAATTTAATACGCTAGTATCGCACAAATTATTATGCTGTATTATGTACAAGTTTGTAACTCCATTAACCTGAACTATCCCTATAACACTTGCCGTGCATGAGTTGGCTGCTGTAACAACCAAATGAGTTGTATAAGTTCCTGCAATTGTAAACAGATGATTAGGGTTTTGTGTTGTATTATCAAAAATGCCATCATTTGTAAAGTCCCAATTCCAGCTGGTTACCGACGAGGTACTTGGAGCTAATGGAATTGATAAATCCGTGTAAGAAGATGTTGCTCCTATGCAAACTGAATTTACTGTAAAAGAAGCAGTGGGTATGGTTAAATTATTTGGAATAATAACTGTGTCTACACTCATTTTTGGATTTCCACAATAAGCATCTTTCGTTGTAACCCAATATTTAC
>JAYVDU010000623.1:0-8263 GCA_043749245.1 Bacteroidota bacterium
TATATTCAGCAATATAATGGTAACTTAGGTAATAGTTTTTTTAAATTTAATAGCGTTTGCTTTGCTGGGATATCAGCAAACTTTGGATTATACTTAAACAAGTCGTTTGATTTAAACCTCGGTGGTTCTGTTGGCCAATTTGGATACTGCCAAACAGAGGCTGATGCAAATAGAGTAGTTTCTCTTAAACAAAGATGTCCCGGGTGTACAAATAGATTAGGGATGGGCGAATTAAGAGCTTTTATGGTATCCGGAAATATCGCTCTTAAATATAAGTTCGCTAATAATATTTTCCTTAAAGAAAATTCAAAACTCGCTCCATATATTTATTTAGGAATGGGAATTAATAGTTTAACGGACAATATGGGCAGACATTGCGTCAACGAAGGTACTCACCTCTCAATAAATGCAGGCTTAGGAATAAAATATAATATTACTGAACGATTAAATATTGGTTACAATATAGGGCTAGGTTGTTTTATGACAAAAAAGGTATATTATACAAATTCCATAGCCAGTGAGGATACTTACAAAGATACTGAAGATAAAAAAATGGAGAAAAGAAAAGATATGTATATGCAAAACACATTATTTTTAGGATTTAATTTTTAATTAAAAAAAAATTAGCCTCTAACTGTATTAGGTTGTAGATTTCGATAAGAAACATACATGAGCCTCTATCAATACAAATGGTTGGAACCATTTATAATGTAAACACATTTTATTGTAGAAAGAGTTTCAAATCCAAAACTAAAATTTAGCTGTATTCCATTATAAGCAAAGCCGTGTGACTCATTAAATGGAGAAGTCACGACAGACAAAATGAGAAAACTAATCATCATATTGGCATTATTATCCTCAACTGGTGTGTTTTTATTTTTTTCGTGTTCAACTCTTAAAAAAGAACAACGACATGTGGACAGACAACTCAAAAAGTTAGAACGAAAAGCCGATAAAGGTGGGTATCAAGAATGTTTTGATATTGTCAACCTTTACACTTGCCACGAACCTAATACTCGTCCAACAAAGGATCAGCAAATTAAGCTAATTAAATATTGCAAAAAAGGAATTTTATTAGATACAAATATTGATGAAATGGGATTGCCATTCTTTTATTATCATTTAGCAGAATATACCCAAAATATTAAAGAAAAATATTCTTACTACAGAAATGCTGCTAAACTAGGCGATGCCGATGCTCAGTGGATATTGGGCTTGTATTATCTTGAAGGTAGGGGTGGACAAACTATTGAAGACAGAAGTGGAGAAATAAAAAACGACTCTGCGTTATATTGGATAAAACAAGCTGATAATAATGGTCACGCTTATGCTGCAAATTTTCTTGGAAATATATATTTAACTGGAAAGTATATCTATGGAGATGTTGTGAAGACAGATACTTTAGTCGCATTATATTATTATAAAAAGAGTTGCATATTAGGTTCTCGAAAAGATGCATGCGATAGTGTTGTATCATATTATAAAAGGAACAAAAATTTAAAGGACACGTCTGAACTTGCTATTTATTCTGAATTAGCCAAACACCTTAGTCAATATAAAGGATATAAATAGAAAACCTGTGGGCTTGTTTATTTGTGTTAGTTGCGGCTCAGCTTATAATCCAATATAAATCATGTTTGGGCATTAGGGTTCGGCTTTTGTAAAAGCTGTAGATAATTATTTAATTTTCTCTTTGCAAAAGTCCATTAAACAGTTATCTTCGTTAGTAGATTTTCGGCAGAATGTGTTTCAAACGCCGGCCGAAAGCAAACCGCGAAAACGTTATAGCCAATGGTAATGACGACACAACAATGAGGAACATTTTAAATAAATAGTATGACAAAAGTTTTAATTACTGGGGCGACAGGAAATGTTGGGACAGAAGTGATAAAGTCATTGCAAAACATTGACCATCAACTTGACATTTATGCTGGAGTTAGAAACTCAAACGAAGACAGAATAAAATTATCCAATTACAAAGTAAATTTTTCCCTATTTGACTTTACCGATGCTGAGACATACAAAACCGCTTTGGACGGCTGTCAAATCCTTTTTTTATTGCGACCGCCACAAATTTCAGAAGTAGAAAAATATTTTAAACCTATCATTGACACTTGTAAAGAAAACGGAGTTAAACATATTGTATTCTTATCTGTTCAGGGCGTTGAGAAAAGTAAAATAATACCGCACCACAAAATTGAAAGGATAATCGTTGACAGCAAAATACCATACACATTCTTACGACCTGCTTATTTTATGCAAAACTTTACTACTACTTTGCATAACGACTTAGTGAATAAAAAAAAGATTTATCTACCTGCTGGCAACGCAAAATTTACTCTAGTTGACGTTCGTGACATTGGTGTAGTTTCTGCAACTATCTTGACTAACATATCCGAACATATCAATAAATCGTATGAAATAACTTGTAATGAAAAATTGACGTTTTCGGAAATGACAAGAATATTAAACGACATTTTAGGAACTGACATTAAATATATTTCACCAAACCTTTTAAGTTTCTTCCTCACAAAAAGAAAAGAAAAAACACCTACGATGTTTATCCTTGTAATGATTATGCTTCACTATTTCCCAAGATTTCAAAAAGAACCTGAGACAACTAAATGGGTAGAGAAAATCGCTAATAGACAACCAACAACATTTGAACAATTTATAAATGACAATAAAAAAGCACTTACCGAATGACAATAAGCACTGGCTATAACAGCCGCCTAAAAAAAAATGCAGGCAGAAGTATAAGGTTTTTGTATGCAAGTTGTCCCCATTGGGATTGGAAACCCTCTTTTTTCAGTCATACCAATTTAAATATTGAATCTATTACTTAACAACCATTAACTTTTGGGCTGGAATAACATGAGTATCTGAAGTAAACAGAATGGTGTAAGAACCAAAGTAAATGAAAAGTAAGTTAATTTATATTAAAATCAAACCTTTTTAATTCTGAAAACACTAAAGTATAAAGTTTTTGAATTAATTTTGTTTAAGAATTGTTATGTACAAGAAATCCTCAATAAAATATTTAATATTATTTTTTACGAGTATATTCTTATATACACTAATACACGTATTCATTACTAACAAACTATCACGCGGATTTGAATCTCCAATAAATTCAATAGCCTCAAAGGATAGGGATTATAAATTAATTGAATTAGATAATAAACATCAGGTTGATTTTTTTTATTATGACGACGATAATGACGATGATACTGAACCTAAAGTAAAAAATAACTTCTTTTTTACTGATCCTTATTCAATTACTAAAACTCTTTTTTTTCCAGACGGAAACTATTCGATTACGAAATTTAGAATATACGGAGGTTTTACAAAAAAAATCTTTCTTATGATTTGTGTTTTCCGTCTGTGAAAACTAAAGTAAATTTCGAATTGTTATTTTCGAAATTGAATTTTTTCGGAAACTACACTTTTCAATTCTTTACTCACAGCAGGAAGAATAAATTATTTAAACAGTCATAGATATTCTTTAAAAAAACTTGTATATGAAAACTATTGCAAAAACACCCCCAGACACAAAAGGCTCTTACATGATCGGTAGTCTTTTATTTTTGTTTATTTTAATATTTCTACAAAGTTGTATAGTTATTAATCCGGGACAAATGGCGTTAAAAGTAAAACGCGGAACATTAGATGATAAAATTTTTGTTGCCGGAAGATATAGACATACCCCCAACACACAATTTGTAATTTTTAGTACTAGGGTAAAAGAAATGACCTTAAAGACATTGCTCCCAACTAAAGAAGGATTAGAGGCAAAAGTAAACTTAACGATGCTTTATCACATTAAACCTGAAGCTATACGTAACATTTATCTAACCCTAGGAATGAATTATGAAAACGAAGTAATCATGAATAACTTATCTGCTATTGCTAGAGAAACATGCTTACATTATCGTGCGATGGATCTCATGACGCAACGAGATTCACTGGAAGTTTCTATCTTTAAAAACATTAATGCGGATATCGGGCATTATGGCTTTATAGTGGATCAGGTTCTAATACATGACATTGACGTGCCAGAGGAAATTGACAGGGCTATTGAAAAAAAAGTGTTATCAGAGCAATTGATAAAGCAACAAGAAGTAGATATTCTTACTCAAAAAAAATCCACTGATGCCAGTATAGAAAAACAACGTAAGGAAATGGAATTTGCTTTTGAGAAGCAAAAACGTGAAATAGAAACGAATATACAACAACAGCAAATGCAGATAGACTTCTCAATTGAAAAGCAAAAGAAGGAAGCGGAACGTAGCATTATAGAAGCACAGGCTTCAAAAAAAACACAGGATCTTGCGAACTCTACTATTACACCTTTGCTTATCAAGTATAAAAGTATTGAGGTGATGAAAGCACTGGCCTCATCTACAAATGAAAAAATAATTATTACAGATGGGAAGACGCCATTAACTTTGCGATTGAATGATGATAAGTAATATCTTTATCACTGACAATTTCCAATGAAATTGGGACCTTAAAACAAAAGCCGCTGATAATCAGCGGCTTTTTAGTTCGATTTTGAGCAAGATAAACATAAAATGAGGTTACCTTGTAATTAAAAAATGACTAAACCCCTAAATATTTTAATTCATCAATTTTAACTAAATCTTGTTTAATTTGGTTCGGAACTACTATGCTTTAAAGTAAAAGACCAAAAACCCCTGATAAACGCGTTCTCGCGAACTTACAATCCGTGAGCAAAACATTGTATACCAATTAGAAGAACTCGTATACCAAATACGTGACATCGAATACCAAACACGTGAGTCGCCATAACAATGAGAAGCACTCGCATACCCAAACCGTGACATCGAATACTAAACACAAAACCCGATAGAATAGTCTCCCAACTAATAAAGACAATTAAACAGAAACCTTTTATATCCACTAAATAAATTGTACTTTGTAAGCACATAACAAATTAAACATCAAACGATGAACCCAATTATTAGAAATATACTAGCAGTAGTAGCTGGTATCATTATCGGTAGTATTGTGAACATGGCTATTATTATGGTGAGCGGCTCCATTATTCCGCCACCGGAAGGCGCAGACCTTACCACATTGGAAGGATTAAAATCATCGTTTCATTTAATGGAACCCAAACATTTTATTTTTCCGTTTTTAGCACATGCCCTTGGTACCTTGGTAGGTACTTATTTAGCAGCTCTTATCGCGGCTACACATAAATTAAAATTTGCCTTAGTAATTGCAATTGTTTTTTTAATAGGCGGTATTATGAATATCTGTATGCTTCCTTCACCAATTTGGTTTACAATTTTAGATCTAGGATTTGCCTATATTCCTATGGGATACATTGGTTGGAAATTAGTGTCGAAGAAATAATCGTATAGAGCCTGTTTAATGATCAATAGAAGTTTTACACCGTTTCCAATATTAAAAACCGATCGATTAATATTGAGACAACTTCTTATTAGTGATGACAAAGAACTATTTGCATTACGTTCAAACGAAAAAGTAAACAAATACCTTGATAGAACACCGAATAAAATAATTGAGGACTCTCAAATTTTTATCGAAACCATTTTAAAGAACCAATTAATTTATTGGGCTATTACAATGAATAATCAATTAATCGGAACAATCTGCTTATTTGGTTTTGAAGACAGTTCCGGTAAAGCCGAAATTGGTTTTGAATTATTACCCGACTTTCAAGGGAAAGGTATTATGTACGAAGCTACTTCAAAAGTTATAGAATATAGTTTTGAAATGATACAGCTAAATTTACTGGAAGGATTCGTTCATAAAGAAAATCAACCTTCCAGAAAGCTTTTGAAAAAATTAAATTTTAAGCTGCTCTCGAACAATAATAGTATTGATACTGATTTTGACTTATTTCAATTAATGAAATATTAGTAATAAAATTAGTGTCATCAAGCATTTTCGACAGTATTAAATCACCCTTAAATAAAATCTCCCAGCATTAGCAGGGAGGTTTTTTATTTAATACATTTGCATCCTTAGTTATGGTAAAAATTGCAGACATAGAATTAGGAGATTTTCCTTTATTATTAGCTCCCATGGAAGACGTGAGTGATCCTCCTTTTAGATACGTTTGCAAACAATATGGTGCCGATTTAATGTACACCGAATTTATCAGTAGCGAAGGGCTTATCCGCGATGCCATCAAAAGCCGTAAAAAGCTCGACATCTTTGATTACGAAAAACCCATCGGTATTCAAATATTTGGAGGCGATGAAGATGCGATGGCGATGTCGGCCAAAATAGTAGATGCTACTCAACCCGATATATTAGATATTAACTTTGGTTGCCCGGTAAAAAAGGTTGTTTGCAAAGGTGCAGGTGCAGGTGTTTTAAAAAATGTTGATTTAATGGTACGCTTAACAAAAGCTGTTGTAAAATCTACTTCCCTGCCCGTTACCGTTAAAACACGCCTTGGCTGGGACGAGAGCATGATTAATATTATGGAAGTAGCTGAGCGCTTGCAGGATGTGGGTATTAAAGCCCTTACTGTTCATGGGCGCACGCGCGCGCAAATGTATAAAGGTTCTGCTAATTGGGAACCGATAGCTGCCGTAAAAAATAATCCACGTATGCACATTCCCATTTTTGGTAATGGCGATATTACAACTCCCGAAAAAGCATTAGAGTATAAAAATAAATATGGTTTAGATGGTATGATGATAGGTCGCGCTAGTATTGGCTATCCTTGGATATTTAACGAGATCAAACATTATTTTAAAACAGGCGAACATTTAGCTAAACCAAGCATACACAATCGTGTGGAAGTAGCTTTAACCCATTTTGATAAATCAATCGAATGGAAAGGCCCAAAATTAGGGGTTTTGGAGATGCGTCCACATTACACCAATTACTTTAGAGGAATAGATCATTTTAAAGAAACACGAATGAAGTTAGTAACGACGGATAATATAGAAGAGATTAGAGAGTTGTTGCTTTCTATTCCAGAAAGGTATAATCAAACGATTTAGAATTATTTTTCTCTTCAATGCGAGGAGCTTTTCAGCGACGAAGCAATCTGAACTTGCTATACTATGCGTGAGATTACGTCGTCGTACCTCCTCGTAATGACGGAACACCACTATGTTTAAGATCGCTTCGTGCCTCGCGATGACAGAAAACACTTATTACACCAACGCCTCAAATAAAATTTCTACTGGATGTTTCGCCTGCCGACCTGTACCATCTGATATTTGATGACGACAACTCGTACCTGAAGCTGAAATAATGGTTGCTTGTTCTTCTTTCCTGATCGTTGGAAAAAGCACCAACTCCCCTATTTGCATTGAGATATCATAATGTTCTTTTTCATAACCAAAGGAACCTGCCATACCGCAACAACCGCTCGGGATGTTAAGAACAGTGTAGTTTTTGGGCAACATCAATATTTTCTTTAATGGCGTTAAGGATGATAACGATTTTTGAAAACAATGTCCATGCATTCTTACCCGCTGCGCTTTATCAGTAAACTGAGAGGCTTTGATTCTTCCTGCATCTAATTCCTGAGCTAAAAATTCTTCTATCAAAAATGTTTTCTTCGTTAATTGTTGCGCAATCGCTTTTAATTCTCCTCTACATAAATCAGGATACTCATCTCTGAAACTTAAAATAGCAGATGGCTCAATGCCTATTAATTGATGAGAAGAATTGGCAAAGTCTTTTAAAAATGTAACGTTCGCTTCTGCTAGTATTTGCGCCTGTTCCAGCATCCCCTTCGATAAATACGTTCTTCCGCTTTCTTTTAAATACGGTACTATGACTTTATAACCCAAACGGTTTAATAATAACACGGCGGTTTTACCAATCGCCACATCATTGTAATTTAAAAATTCATCGTTATATAAATACACGTCTCCATTAGCATAAGTTGCTGCTTGTGTATGTTTTTTAAACCAACTCGCAAAGGTTTGATTGGCTAACAGTGGTAACTTTCGGTGTTTGGAAAAACCACTCATCTGCTTGATCAATCCACCAATAGGGCTTTTCATCACACCATTATACAACCAAGGCGCATGACTAAATAATTTATTTATGTTGGTAGTGTTACCAATAATTTTACTTCGTAAGGGAATACCATTTACTTTATAATATTGATAAAGCGCTTCTGCTTTTAATTTAGCAACATCCACATTAGAGGGGCATTCCGACTTACAGCCTTTACAACTTAAACACAAATCCATGACTTCTAAAATTTGTTTGTTGTCAAAAGGATTTGCGTTTTGCG
>JAYVDU010000624.1:0-2438 GCA_043749245.1 Bacteroidota bacterium
AACAACATAGATACATAGGAAACATAGCTTAAATAAGCATTCTATGTGATCTATGTGAACTATGTGGTTTGGACCATTTAATTATTATGAATGGTATAATACCAATATTGGCTCTAAAACACCTATATAAACTCATTCTTTTTCACCTCACGCTAGGTTGTAATCAAAAAATAGTTCCAGGACAAAGACTCAGTATCCGCTTGAGACAGCAGGTCCGCGGAGGCTATGCAACTATTTTTTATCATCGTCTTGCTAAAAAATAATTTCGTTTTTATTGTATATTTTAGAAAGAAAATTGGCATAAGAGATTGTTCCTTTTACAAAATAAATTTATAGTGTAAAAAAAGCCGTTACAAAAATGTGTATCGGCTTTTTTAATGAACTAAAGTGTGGGTGATTACTTATTTAATACTAGTTTCCTATATTCAATATGGTTATTAGAAACTATTTTTATGAAGTATAACCCATTCGAATAATCGCTTAAATCAATTTGGTGTATACATTTAGATGAGCACTCTTTAATAACAGATTGATGAATCGTTTGCCCAATACCATTGATTAATTCTATTGTTGTATTTCGTTTTAAATCTTCTATTTCAATAGTAAATATACCTGTAGTAGGGTTTGGATAAATAACTAATGAAGAATAATTAGTATAGTCTTCCAAACCAACATTTGTAATATTAATTGTATTAGATGGCGCTGAGTTACAAGAATTATTGTCGGTAGAAATAACATAATAAACGCCATTATTAGATGCTGTGTATGTTTGGCTGGTTGCGCCTGGCAGCATATAAGCATTAACATACCATTGATAACCAGTTGCAGAACTAGATGTTAATGTTAAACCAGAAACTGTTATTGTTAGCGATGGTAAGATGGGCAGTACTGAAATTGTTTTTGTAAATGTAGAACTAATACCAGCGCTATTTGCTGAAACTAAACTCACCGTATAAGTACCGCTTGTAGTATAAGTGAAATTACAATTTTGTATAGTTGCTGATGAAGGGTTTGCGCCAGTAGCTGTCCAAGTCCAAGATGTAGGAGTGTTAGTTGATGCATCCGAAAATAATACAGGTTGATTGATGCAAATTTTGCTAACGGATTGTGTGAAATTTGCAACAGGAGTTGTTACAACATAAGCATCATTTCGTTTATACCAAATAGGAGAAGTCCATATTTTATTGCCATCAGCCTGTGTAATTAATAAATAATAATAATAGTTAGTGTTATTAGCTGCGGCGGCATGAGTATAAACTAACGACGATGTAGTAGTGGTAGTAGTTAGTATGGTTGGACTGGAGCCACTTCCTGGTACGCCGCAATAAACAGCAATGGATGAAACGGATTCGGAAACATCGGGGTCGGTTACAGTGATTGATAATGTTGGAGTCCCTGAATTAGTGATAATACTGCCCATCGGTTGATTTTGTATTTGAAAATTTACTTCCACATTCCAATCGTCCGAACAATAAAAACGCATTTTCTTAAAGGCATCGTATACATTAGCGCGCGTTAAAGACTGAGCAAGTACAACTAATCGACCAGCTGTTTGACGACCAAATACAGACTTATGAGTATCGTGATCTAAACCTATACCAACGTGATAGCCCTGACGTAAAGCGTAATTATATTGGGTAATAAATCCAGTACTTGTAGAAGGATCAGAGTAAGTTGTATTAGTAGAAAATGCAGGGCCACTTTTTCCGGCCATCCCAACAATAGCACTATCAGCGCTTGAGTTAACAGCAGTTGTTAAAATTCCACCAAAATCAGAAGTATTAGGGTGACATAAATAGGCGAAGGTATTTGGTCGTGCTTTTACTTTTTTCCAAAGTGTGGCGTAATCACTTTGCGGAACATAAATGTCAAATAAGCCATTGTCCCAACCCATCAATGAATCGGAGCCATATACAATAACGTGACCGCCACCCGATATAACGCCCCACTCAAAACCATACATCGCTACAAAGCTTCCATCGTTATTAACAAGGTTAGCATCTGCAATGCCTTGACGATAACTAGCCAGCGAACTCATTCCGGCACTGGCATGGTTATGGTCTGAAATGCCATAAAAATCGATGTATTGAGAGTTCTTAGCGTAATTAAACGCTTGAATAGGTTTTGTAATTAATGATGTAGCACTATCTTGATCACCATCCGAATAAGAAGTTTGACTATGAATGTTTCCAAAATAGTAATTATAGGTTTGCGCATTGACACATGTAATTGAGCTTAACAATGCGACGCTACATTTTAGAAAAGAGTTTTTCATAGGGATATTTTACTCCGTTAAGATGCAAATAATTAACCTTGTATAATAGCAGTTAGTCGAAAGTAATTATTTATTTAAAATCAATTTTTGAAATTTAGTAGCTCTTCCCGAAATTACTTTCACGAAGTACACACCATTAGAAAATAAAGTTAAATCCAAATTA
>JAYVDU010000625.1:0-2432 GCA_043749245.1 Bacteroidota bacterium
ACCAAAGATGAACAACTAAACTCAAAACACAAAACACAGCTATCTTATCCAACTGTGTATAACGTGTAAATGAGTCAACTAATTTCAGGACGATGCAAAGGCAAATACAGAATGCTATTTGACATGAAATATAGACCGACACCATTAAATATTGCTTGTGGACTTGCAATAGTACTTGCAGTTTATCTAGCCTTTAGACCAGGTCCAGAAGGTTGGGGTTTTTTGGTCATAATTTATCTCATTACTGTTATTCTCATTTCGTTTTTAATTGACATCTTAATACAAAAATTCCTACTAAAGTATCTTATGACATTTACGATTGAAGTTTTGTTTTTGGGAGTTATTTACTTTGGTTATAGTTGGACACAGCGAACAAAAACTCTCATCATTCCTGATAAATTACAAAGCCAATATGTTGTTACAATCTACGGAGTAGAAAATACTGCAAAACTACCTTACGGTTGGAATTATGAAATTAAGGTACCTAAAAATGGAATTCTATTGACTTCATCAACTTTTGACAGTGATGTACCCGAGACAAAAATGAGAACTTACTCAGGAATTAATCTTAACTCAAACGAGACAGAATTGGGATGGGGAAGAATAACTAATGATAAATTTGAATGCAATGGAAAGACATATAAGTATCAATTTTGGATGGTGAATAGCACTTGTTGTGGGTATTCAAATCACGAAATAGATAGTTTTAAGATAACTTTAAAAGAGCTATTCTGTGGAAACCAAGCAAAGATGCCCAGCCGCTAACATTGTATTTGCAAAAAACGGGCGGACTCTTGTAACATGAACATTAGCAACATAGCGTCTGTAGTTCCAGCGGACGATTAATAATTTAGCTTTGCTTTTTAATTTATGCTTTTAGTTCATTAATATAGCGTTGGTTACGGGCGGACGTTTTTCAAAACCCGTTCTTCGCAAATACTCAACGTTAGCGGTTATTTTACCGCAGAATCAGAATTCTAACGCAAATCTCTAAAATTAAACTCTCTTCATGAAAAAGCTTATCATTTCGTCACTGCTACTTTTACCCTTATTGCTTTTTGCTCAGGAAAATATAAAAACGCTTATCCACGCAGGGAAATTCTTTAACAACGAATCAGGGACATTTCAATTGGACATTGCTATTGTAGTTTCTAATAACAAAATTGAAATCGTAAAACCCTATAAAGAGGTTTCAGAAAAAGAAAAGAAAGAATGCAAGTTTATTGATTTGTCTAAATATACAATACTACCAGGTTTAATAGACGCACACACCCATTTACTGAATAAAGAAACTATAATATCTGATAATAAGTTTTCAGGATTAGACATGATGAAAAATCTAACAATGGCTGGTGATGCTTATCGAGCAATTTATGGTTCTGTTAGGGCTAAAGCATATTTAGAAGCTGGCATTACTGCGGTACAGGATTTAGGGAACTCTGGCCAATTTGCTGATGTAGCGTTGAGGAAATCAATTAATGAAGGTTTGATTAATGGTCCAAGAATGCGATGCGCCGGACAAGGTTTATCATCAGAGGGTGGACAAATGCCTAGCGTAATTTATAAACACAGAAATATCGTTAATGATGAGTATAGGATTGTACTAGGTATAACAGATGCGATTCAAGCAGTTCGGGAAAATATTACTCAAGGTGCAGATGTTATAAAAATCTATTCCAATAATACTCCCAATGTTACGGCACTCTCTGTTGAAGAAATGCAAGCGATCGTAAAAGAGGCACATCGCTATGGAGTAAGGGTTACTGCTCATGCAACCGATAATCAGGCGATATATAATGCAGTAATTAGTGGTGTTGATGGCATAGAACATGGATACGAGGTAGAAGATTCAACACTGGTTTTAATGGCGAAAAAGGGGGTAGTTCTTATCCCTACCGATGGAGATAATTTTACCTTTTTAAAATATGGCAAACTTTCTGGTTCTACTGACCCTAATATAGATAAATACATTATGGAATTTAGAAAACAACAGGGTGATCGTTTAAAAAGAGCAGTTAAAAGCGGGGTAACTATTGTGGCCGGATCGGATGATTATATTGATTTTAAAATGCCTTTTGCTGAACCTTCTAAAAGAAATTTAATAGGTTATTATGAATCAGGTATGACCATTCCTGAAATTTTAAAAGCAGCAACAATTAATGCAGCTCGCCAATTAAACTGGAGTAATAAAATAGGAATAATAAAAACAGGATTTTTAGCAGATATCATTGCCGTAGATAATGACCTTGACAAAAATATTAATGCTATAATGAATATTCATTTCGTAATGAAAGACGGAAAAGTTTACGTAAATAATTAAATAAAAACAACCGCTAACAAACAAGACTTCGTCGGGCATGCAATGCCAACGATGAAGTCCAATGTTGTACGGAACCGGTGTTTAAATAATTATACCCTATGGGATTTGAGTT
>JAYVDU010000626.1:0-8237 GCA_043749245.1 Bacteroidota bacterium
GACGAAAAAAAGTAACAGGGGAAATAAGCAGTGCTTATTTGAGTCAGCAAGCGCGTGGAGTCAAGCCAAAACGCCAAATCCGTTTTGGCAAAACCCACCCCACACTTACCAATGTGAATATTAGTTTGCTAAAAATAGATGCAAGGGTTTATGTGGAATTACTTTAAAATACCATACGCTTAAAATTAATATAACCTTTGTAGGTTATTGATTTTATTAAATTTTTAATAAAATGAGCGAAGCCTAAATATACTTCACAATATTGAATTGGTTTTTATATCACCATATTCTTCAGAACTTAATCCGTCCGGAAAAATATGGCGGAAAATGAAGCGAGCTTTTACAGGGAAATTACATAAAATACTTGACGAGTTGAGCGGCTTAATAACAAATCACGTTAACGCTGTAACAAAAAATATAGTTAAAAGTATTTGCGGTTTTAAGTGTATTTTTTTTGCACTTATGGATACTAAAATATAACGTAGTTTGGTATTTACTGGCCTAGCCCTTAAAGACACTTTATTTTCCTTAACTGAAACCAAAGTACATTGCTAATTTTCATTTAAAATATAATGTATGTGGCGCCTGCATTTTTTGCGTTTAATTCCGCAATAACGAACATCGCGATATATACTTCCTAAACTAACCCAAACACCATAAGAATAAAAAAAGCCACTAAAATTAACATTCGGATTTTTTTCTAAGGCGTTTCTATAACCTGCAGATCCAGTAATTCCAATCCATTTAAGTGGCTTTATTGTTATACCAACCCCACCACCAATAATTAAAGTCCCCCCGTTTTTATCTACCAAAATTTTATTAGTTACCACATCTGTTAATTTCACATCATAGCCTCCTAAACCTAATTCGAGGGGTAAATCCAACTCAAAATAGCGCTTATCTATAAAAGCATATTGATAAAAAACAGTTAAATAATTTAAGTTCAATGTTCGATTTGCCGCGATACCTGCTCCAGTTTTAGTAGTTACTTTTTGTTTAGACGTTGCTCTTATTGTATAGTAACCAAATCCAAATGTATGTTTTTCCTTAAAAATAATACCTAATTGGATGCCCTGTACGTTAACGGGAGCATCTTTGATAAAAGAGTTTCTATTATCTAAAGAAAAAAACGGGCGTACTTTTCTGAAACGATAAATATGTGAGCTATCAGCATGTAGCTGTGCTTTTAAAGAATCTATTTTATGTTGTTTAATACTATCTTGTCCAAAGCAAGCCTCTACAAACACTAAGCTAAAAAGTATATAAATAGTAATTCTCAATTCTTATTTTTTTAAGATGGTTAAACATAAACAAAATAATAAAGAAAACAAACAAAATCTAATGTCTTAACATGGTTAAACGATAATGTTGAGTATTGGATAGACGCTACGAAAATAAAAGGCACAAAAAATGGGTAAGCTACTTTCATCGCACCGCTACAACCATCTACCCTTGCTATGTTCCCATCCTGGGGGATTTGACAGGAGCTGGTCGTGAAAGACTTACCCACCGCAAAAATAGAAATTTTATTTCATTATTAGCATTATTTTGACAAAATTTGCATATTAATTACTCATAGCTATTATTAATTATTTTATATGAACATTTCCGTTGTCATTCCTTTATTTAATGAAGAAGAATCATTGCCAGAACTTCACGACTGGATTAAGCGTGTGATGGACGAAAATAAGTATTCGTATGAAATTTTATTTATTGATGATGGCAGTAAAGATAAATCCTGGCAAGTGATAGAAACACTCTCTAAAAAAAACCCTTGTGTGAAAGCCATTAAATTTAGACGAAATTATGGGAAATCACCTGGTCTTCATGTTGGATTTGAAGTTGCGCAAGGAGATGTGGTTATTACGATGGACGCTGATTTACAGGACTCTCCGGATGAAATCCCAGAATTGTACAATATGATTATTTCGGGGAAATATGATTTAGTAAGTGGTTGGAAACAAAAACGGTTTGATAATACATTTACAAAAAACATTCCTTCCAAATTATATAATTGGATCAATCGTAAAATATCAGGTTTACAGTTGCATGATATGAATTGCGGACTTAAAGCCTATCGAAAAGAGGTGGTTAAAAGTATTGAGGTATATGGCGAAATGCATCGTTTTATTCCTGTATTGGCCAAAAACGCAGGTTTTTATAACATTGGCGAAAAAGTAGTTCAACATCAGGCTCGTAAATTTGGTGTAAGTAAATTTGGCTGGGAACGCTTTATCAATGGCTTTTTGGATTTAATGACCATTACATTTTTATCAAAATTTGGTAAACGACCTATGCATTTTTTTGGATTAGTAGGGACTTTTATGTTTATGGTTGGTTTGTTTTCAACCTTATACTTAGGTTGCGATAAATTGTACCATGTGTGGAATCACTTGTCGGCTCGTTTATTAACTCAACGCCCATCATTTTATATCGCACTCACATCAATGGTTTTGGGCACTATGTTGTTTTTGGCAGGATTTATTGGCGAATTAATTTTACGCAATTCAGGCGATAGAAATCATTATTTATTAGATAAAAAAATAAATATATTATAACCTATGCCCAAAGAACAACCTCGACGAAAGCAAAGAATACCGCTATCTCCCGAAGAGTTCTATTACTTTATCAAATTAAAAAAACTAAAAGAAGTAAAAAAACTCGAACAATTTAAAGCGACTTATTTTTACAAAATATTTAATAGCTTAAATATTATTTTGGCCGCAGTAGTTACATATTGTTTGCTAAGTATTTTAATACTTACTACCTGGCAAAAAACATATATTCAAAGTTATTATATCACTTTAGGAAATTTAGTTCCAGAAAACAATCAGTATACCATTTCAGACATTCATCTGCAAACGATGTCTGGAAACGAATTTGCCATTAAAACTGATTACTTATTTAAAGAACCAACAAAATATCAACTGGTATATTTGGGCAAAGATTATATTTTTAATAAAACATTAAAAGCTAAATTAAGCTATGATAATAGGGCTTTTTGGAGCATTAATGCTTATGCTTCTTTAAGTGTTTGCTTATTTGCTTTGGGTTTAGGATTTTATATTTATAATTATAATAAACACCTAACCGTTAACGGTCTATTGACTGCCTTTGGTTTATTTGGCTTAGCAAGTTTGTATTTTATCCTCATTTAAGTGGGGTTGTATTTAATCCGTATTATATCTTTTTCTTTTTATGTTTTTTTTGTAGCCATGTATTTTACATTTTCAATCCCGATGATTTATCGGAAACTCTCAATTACAGCGAAAACAAATCGTCTTCATTCAAATTCCAATCAATTGGCTTTATGTTATTGGATATTAAGTAGGCATTTGTTTTAGAAAAATGCCTGCTGCCAAAAAAGGCACCACGAGCTAAGGGAGACGGATGCGCTGCTTCTAAAATTAAATGTTTTTTAGCATCAATCAGTGATCCTTTAGTTTTTGCGTAATTTCCCCATAATAAAAACACCACGTGTTCTTTTTCGTCAGAAATAAGTTTAATAACCGCATCAGTAAAGGTTTCCCAGCCTTTTTTTTGATGACTACCTGGTAATCCTGCTTTCACAGTTAATGTGGCATTTAATAACAAAACACCTTGTTGGGACCACTTAGTTAAGTTTCCATGAGTTGGCATAAGGTTGTTATTATCGGTTTGTAATTCTTTAAAAATATTTTGTAATGATGGGGGAATTTTAACTCCTTTATTTACCGAGAAACTTAATCCATGCGCTTGATTTAAGCCGTGATAAGGGTCTTGACCTATAACAACAACCTTTACCGCATCAAGAGGCGTTAATTCAAACGCTTTGAAAACATCCTTTTCTTTTGGAAAAATGATGTGTTCTGAGTTTTCAGAATCTAAAAACTTGGTAAGCGCTTCAAAATATGGCTTTTTGAATTCTTTTTGGAAATGAGATTGCCAGCTTTTATGGATGTTTTGGAGGTACATGTGAGTTGATAATTTGTTTTGGTAAAATAAGTTAAAAAATATGTCGCCATTTTTTTTGAACTTAGGCAAAATACTTTATATTTGTTATTCTTAAAACCTTAAAAATATGAAAAAATTAGCTTTATTATCTGTTTTATCAATTGCTTTTTGTGCAACTGTTTGTTCTTGTAAATCGCACGAAAAATGCCCTGCTTATTCTAAAGCTAATATAGTATCTTCTTCTAAAAAATCAGTGTAAATTAATATGCTTTGGCATCAATTAACTGATATTAATCAGTTACACGATATTATAAAATTATCTAAAGAACAGTCTTCTCTAAAGTTGACTGTTCTTTTGTTTAAGCACAGCACCAGATGCTCTATTAGTTCAATGGCTCTTAATCGCTTTGAAAACAAATGGAAGGATGATGAAACTATTCAAACCTATTATTTAGACTTATTAAATCATCGTGATGTTTCTAATGAAATTGAGTCATTATTGCAAATGGAACACGCTTCTCCGCAAGTATTATTAATTCGAAACGGAACATGCTTTTATAATAATTCTCATAATGGCATTAATGTGAATGATATTTTAGAGGCAATTGATACTGCATAATCTTTAAAGAGTAGGCAGTATAAAATACAAATTTAATTTCCCTCAAATTCCTTTACTGATTCCATCCACTCTTCAGGAACATAAATACTTTGATTTTTTTCGTAATCAAAACACACCATGGTGCTTTTGCCATGAGCAGCAAGCTCAAAGCCTATGTCTGTTTTTGCAACCAGTAAATGTTCAATATCAAAGCTTTTATTACCAAAGCGTGCTATTTTGGTAAAACAATATAAATCATCTTCTAATAAAATAGGGCGAGTGTAGGAGATAGTGGTTGATGCTAAAATAATTCCTGTCTTTGACCAATTATTTTTCTTTCTTAAAACATGTTTAAAATAATCTGTGCGAGCTGTTTCAAAATAGGTTAAGTGAACGGCATTATTAACGTGCCCTTGCTTATCAATATCCTTAAAACGAATTTGAATATTAGCTTGGTGTTTATAGGTATGTAATATTTCCTGTAGGGCAATCATTAGTTGTCTCGATTTAATAAATGTAAGGCAAACGTCTTGAGAAGCTCTTTTTTAGTGGCATTGGCATCAAGTTCTATTAAATGTTTCAGCGCAATATCTGTATGATTATTGGCTTCCGCTAATGCTAATTCTTTTACGCCTAACGCATTATAAATAGCGGTTACTTGCTTTACTTTCTCTTCGTTTGTAATTTCTTTACTCGACAATAAATACGTCAGTTCTTCTGTTTGCTTACTATTCGCTAATTCAAAGGCATCAAGCAACATAAATGTTTTTTTGTTAGAAATAATATCACCTCCTACTTGTTTACCAAATTTTTCATCATCGGCATAAACATCTAATACATCATCTAAAATTTGAAAAGCAATCCCCACGTGTTTACCAAACTCATACAAGTGATGTTGGTTAGTGATGCTTGCATTAGCACAAATGGCGCCCATTTGCAAACTACAGCCTAAAAGAACAGCTGTTTTATCGGTGATCATGTCAATGTATTCGTGTACACTTACTTTCGTTTGTGTTTCAAAATTCATATCGTATTGTTGGCCTTCGCAAACTTCTATACCTGTTTTCGAATATAAGTTCAATAAATCATGTATATGTTCAGGCTTAGATTTAGCAAGCACTTGAAAGCCTTTTACCATCATGCCATCACCACTGAGTAAGGCAATGTTATGATTCCATTTTTCGTGAACCGTTGTGTTGCCTCTGCGCAATGGTGCATTATCCAAGATATCGTCATGAATTAATGAAAAATTGTGGAATAATTCCACTGCCATTGCTGATGGAAGGGCAACTTCCGGATTCACGTCAAACAAATCACAACCAACCAAGGTTAATAAGGGCCTTACGCGCTTGCCCCCCAAACCAATGATATAGGCCATTGGCTGATACATTTCTTTTGGGTCGGCATTATGTAAAGAGCTTTGTTCTTCGAGTAATGCTTTTTGTAGTAATTGAAATAAGTTAGAATATTCTTGCACTGTATGTTTTATTTTGATTCTACCATTTTTAGTAAATAGGTTCCGTACCCGCTTTTAGTTAGTGGCGTGGCAATTTTAATGAGTTGCTCTTTAGTAATGAAGCCCATCGTAAAAGCAACCTCTTCAATACATCCAATCTTTAATCCTTGCCGTTCTTCAATCACTTGCACAAACTGTCCGGCTTGCATTAAGGATGCAAACGTACCCGTATCAAGCCACGCGGTGCCCCTATCTAAAATAGACACTTTTAATTTGTTGCGTTTTAAATATTCTTTATTGACATCGGTGATTTCGTATTCGCCACGCGGAGATGGTTTTAAATCCTTTGCAATTTGCACAACTGAGTTATCATAAAAATATAATCCTGGTACGGCATAATTAGATTTCGGATGCGTAGGTTTTTCTTCAATAGACAGCACATTATGTTCACTGTCAAAATCAACTACACCATAACGCTCTGGATCGCTTACGTGATAAGCAAATACAACGCCTCCATCGGGATCATTAATTTTTTGCAACATACGACCCATACCAACACCATAAAAAATATTATCGCCTAATACTAAGGCTACTTTATCTTTTCCAATAAATTTTTCGCCTAACACAAAAGCTTGGGCTAAACCGTTGGGTACTTCCTGAACTAAATAGGAAAATTTACAACCCAAATCCTCACCTGTTCCTAATAATTTTTTAAAATGTGGTAAATCATGTGGCGTTGAAATAATTAAAATTTCATTAATACCAGCCATCATCAATACAGATAGTGGATAGTAGATCATGGGTTTATCGTAAATAGGCATCATTTGTTTACTCATCGCTAATGTTAATGGATGTAAACGAGTTCCTGAGCCTCCGGCTAATATTATTCCCTTCATTTCTCTTTAATTTATAGTGCTTTAAAAATAGGATTTTATTTTAGAAGATATTGTCTTTTCTATACTTTTTTAATGAAATAATAACCAAATGGTTAGTAAATTTACACCCAAAATACTTTTACCATGAATGCTCAAAACTCCAACAAAGCAGTTATCTATTGGTTATTAACAGGCTGCGCACTTGTATACGTTATGGTTGTGGTTGGCTGTATCACACGCCTTACACATTCAGGATTATCAATTACCGATTGGAGTTTTATGGGTTCTATGCCGCCACTATCAGAACAGGCTTGGCGAGAGCGTTTTGAGCTATATCAACAAAGCCCGGAGTTTACGAAAATAAATTTTATGATGAAACTAGATGAGTTTAAACACATCTTTTTTTGGGAATATATTCATAGGCTTATTGGCCGCACGATGATGTATGTTTTTGCAATAGGTTTACTTATTTTGATTATCCGAAAAAAAATAAAAAAAGAAATGGTTCCCTCGTTAATTCTTTTATTTTTTATGGGAGCCATGCAGGCTCTCATCGGCTGGTGGATGGTATATAGTGGCTTACAAGACAAGCCAGCAGTAAGTCATTTCAGATTAGCCACACATTTAATGAGTGCCTTTACTTTATTTGCTTTTACCTTTTGGTTTGCCTTAAAATTAATGTATCCCAAAGAACTAACGGAAGAAAGTAACGGTTATAAATTGAAGGGATTATCCATTACATTTTTTGTATTACTTATTATACAAATTATATATGGAGCCTTTACGGCTGGTTATGTAGAGGGAGATGCCGCTAAGCTTCGTCCGGGAAAAATATTTAATTCTTGGCCAATGATGGGCGATTCATGGATGCCCGAACAAGTAACGATGAAGGATAGTTTTTATTTAAACTTTTTTGAAAACGCCAGCGGTATTCAGTTTGTACACCGCACCTTGGCAATTTTATTAGTACTTGTATTTTTAATTATTTGGTACAAATCCAACAAATTAAAATTAAACAAAGCGCAGTATATGGGTATTACACTTTTAATTTATGGCATAACTATACAATTTATTTTAGGTGTATTTACGCTATTATATAGTGTGCCTGTTGTGCTAGGGGTACTGCACCAAACGGGAGCTTTCTTTTTATTTGCAAGCTCAGTGTATTTAATTTTTCAAGTGAGTAATGCCACTATTCATTCTAAAACATCTAAATAGGGTTCACTCAAAAACTTAATCATCTTTTTTACGTTTTTTTCCTTGACGAAAAAAAGTAACAGGGGAAATAAGCAGTGCTTATTTGAGCCAGCAAGCGCGTGGAGTCAAGCCAAAACGACATGCCGATAACTATCGGCAGCATTTTTCGTCGCACAAA
>JAYVDU010000627.1:0-2410 GCA_043749245.1 Bacteroidota bacterium
TAATGGCTTCTAAGGATGCTTTTTTTACTTTGCCTTTATTGATTTCTGTATATACTAATACCATAATAATGTTGAATTTTAATGTGTGTTTTTATTTTGAGTCTTACCCTTCGACTTCGCTCAGGGTGACAGATCGAACTGAAAAATCTAAAATCTCATTTCTAAATTTTTAAATAACTTTTGCTTCCGTGTGTAATAACTGCACTAATTCATCCATGTTATTTTCATCAATCATTTTGCAAGTGGTGCGTCCTGGTAATAAAGTATAGGATTTTATGTTTGTTAGTTTATCAGTACCTGTTGCCGCTATAACGGTTAATGGTTTCGTGCGTGCGCTCATAATCCCTTTCATATTGGGGATGCGTTGTTCGGCCATACCTTTGGAGCAAGTTACTACCAATGGTAATTCGCATTCTACTACTTGTGTGCCTCCGTCGATGTCTTGTTCTACAGTTGCTTTATTACCTTCTAAGTCAAATTTAGTGGCTAAGGATATCACAGGTAAGTCCATAAAGCCTGCTATCATTGCACCTACTGATGAGCCATTGTAATTAATGGTTTCTTTACCGGTCATAATTAAATCATACCCATTTTCTTTAGCATACTTAGCTATTTGTTCTGCAACAAAATAAGCGTCTGGTCCTTCTGAATCGACGCGTACGCCATCGTCTGCGCCTAGGGCAAATCCTTTACGAATCGTGGCATCGCTTTCAGCTAGGCCTACGTGAATAATGGTTACTTTTTCTGCCTTACCTGCTTCTTTTAATTCTAAAGCACGAACAAGCGCATACCACTCGTCGTAAGGGTTTATGATGAATTGAACACCTGCAGCGTTAAATTCTGTATCGCCATTGGTAAAGGCGATCTTCGCGGTTGTATCGGGTACGTTACTGATTGGGACTAATATCTTCATGGTCAAAAAAAATTGGTGTGCGAATTTATAAAAAAAAGGGTGTAAATCAACACATTAACAATCAATATTTTATTTTGTTTATATCATACAGATTTAGGGCAAATCTCATTTTTTTTTTAATTTATACGTGTTTTTATATACATTTGGACTTTAAGAAAGATATGAAGACTATAGAATTTAGAGAAGCCCTACGCGAAGCATTAAACGAAGAAATGCGCAGAGATGAATCCGTTTTTTTAATGGGCGAAGAAGTAGCGGAATATAACGGTGCTTACAAAGTAAGTAAAGGTATGTTAGCCGAATTTGGTGAGAAACGTATAATCGATACGCCCATTGCAGAGCTTGGTTTTGCAGGTATTGGTGTAGGTGCTGCGGTTAATGGCTTACGCCCCGTTATCGAATTCATGACGTTCAATTTTTCTTTAGTAGCAATTGACCAAATCATTAATGCTGCTGCTAAATTTTTAAGTATGAGTGGCGGACAATATAATTGCCCTATCGTGTTTCGTGGGCCAACAGCCAGTGCTGGTATGTTGAGCTCTCAGCACTCTCAGGCTTTTGAAAACTGGTTTGCCAACTGCCCTGGTTTAAAAGTAATTGTGCCAAGTAATGGGTATGATGCTAAAGGTCTACTGAAATCAGCCATTAGAGATAACGACCCCGTTATTTTTATGGAAAGCGAACAAATGTATGGCGATAAATGCGAGATACCTGAAGGAGAATATTTAATCCCAATTGGTGTAGCTGATATTAAACGACAAGGAACGGATGTAACCATTGTTAGCTTTGGTAAAATATTAAAAGTAGCAATGGCTGCTGCTGCAGAATTAGAAAAAGAAGGTGTAAGCGCTGAAGTGATTGATTTACGCACCGTTCGTCCTATTGATTATGATTGCGTCATTAATTCTGTAAAGAAAACAAATCGTTTAGTAATAGTTGAAGAGGCTTGGCCTTTGGCAAGTATATCATCTGAAATAGCCTTTAGAGTGCAAAAAGATGCTTTTGATTATTTAGACGCGCCTATCCGCAGAATAACAACGGCCGACGTGCCCTTACCTTATGCTCCAACATTGATTGAAGCATCTTTACCAAATGTTGCCAGAGTAATTGCAGCTGTAAAGGATGTGATGTACGTAAAGAAATAATATAGTTTATTTTATCATAATAACAAAGGCTTTGCTAGTAGCAAAGCCTTTGTTATGTTGTAAGTTATGCTCTAACGTTTTGATGTTAGTTAACATTATGCTTTAGTAATTGTAATATCAACTAAATCATAAATTTAGTGTTATAAAAATAAAAATACTGGAATAATAAATTTCATACAACTACAATACAGAGTTTTAAAAACATACACGCTTAGTTAGAGTCTGCTCAGTAACTAAAAAATCGAGTAATATCAATACTTTTAAGATGTTTTCTACAAATCATCTGCAAGGTAAATAGTTGAAAAACGTTAGTAAATACGTTATATTACTCTGCATTAAAATTATGTTTACT
>JAYVDU010000628.1:0-8176 GCA_043749245.1 Bacteroidota bacterium
ACCAAAAGATAAAATGCCCGTAGGTAAAGGCGAAAAAATTCAATCTTTTACTTTACAGACTATAGATGCAAATGAAGGAGATACCTTATATTTATATACTGACGGTTATGCGGATCAATTTGGTGGCCCTAAAGGAAAAAAATTTAAGTATAAGCAATTAAACGAGTTGTTACTCTCTTTAAATAATAAGTCAATGGAAAATCAAAAAGACGAATTAAATTCTGTTATTGAAAATTGGAAGGGAAAATTAGAACAAGTTGATGATATTTTAATAATAGGAATAAAAATAGCAATGTGATAAAACAACTATTAAATATTGGTGTTTCAAATACTAACGATGACAACTTAAATAGAAAAATCAGAATTAGTAATTTGATTTCTATAACAACCATTGTCACCATGTTTGGCTATATTCCTGTAGCTATTTACTTTAATGTTTTAGGTATTATTATTTTAAACACCTTGTTTTTACTCTCTTCGCTTATTAGTTTTTGTTTACACTTTAAGCGCCATCACAATACTGCTTTTTATAGTGCTAGTAGTTATGGCTTAATTTACTTCACTATAAGTTCTGTTTTTTATGGATTACCATCAAACCTACATTTTTTTATTTTAGTTATGTGTCTTATTGCGATTGCCTTATTTGAGAGTAATTTACTTTTAAATATCTATGTTTCTATTGCAGTAATCTCTTTTTTTAGTTTAATAATACATTTTAAAAACAAAGCTGGGATTATTGATTTTGCCGAGGAAATGAAAAAAATCCAAAGTATTGTTAGTGTATTAAATTTATTATTTTTGTTTTTAATTACCATTTTATTTTTTGTTTTTTTTAGAAGAGATAATTTAGTATTTCAAAAAGAAATACTAAATCAAAAAAAATTATTGAAGAAAAACAAAAAGAAATTCTCGATTCAATTCATTACGCTAAGCGAATTCAAAATGCTTTGCTAGCCAGCGAAATAATATTAAACGAAAACCTAAATAATCACAAAAATTATTTTATTTTTTACAACCCAAAAGATATTGTCAGTGGTGATTTTTATTGGGCCACAGAGCATAATAACAAGTTTTACTTAGCCGTTTGTGATTGCACTGGACATGGGGTTCCTGGTGCCTTTATGAGTTTACTAAACATTGGGTTTTTAAGCGAAGCCATTAAAGAAAAAAATATTGAAAAGCCTAATGAAGTGTTTAATTATGTTCGAACAAGGTTAATTGACTCAATAAGTAGTGATGGCCAACAAGATGGTATGGACGGAATATTGCTATGCATCGACAAAACACTAAATCAAATATCATACGCAGCTGCCAATAATGAACCTATTTTAGTTTCTGATAACAACATTATAGAATTATCTAAAGACAAAATGCCCGTTGGTAAAGGCGAGAAAACAGAATCTTTTACGTTGTTTACTATTAATGGAAATAAAGGGGGTACATTGTATCTATATACAGATGGATACGCCGATCAATTTGGTGGTCCTAAAGGAAAAAAATTTAAGTATAAAGCGTTGAATGAATTATTGTTGTCTGTTGTTGAATTACCTATGCATGAGCAAAAAGAAAAGCTCGATACTACATTAAGCTCATGGAAAATGAACTTAGAACAAGTGGATGATGTTTTAATTTTTGGATTAAAATTATAAAAGCTTGCGTTTACATTAACAACAAAACATATATCTTTAAGTAAAAAAATAATTAATAATGGGTTCCATAAAAAATATATGTTTTTTTTTATTAATAATTGTGCGTTTTAGTTATGCTCAAACTCCCGCTATTGATAGTTTAATTCGCTTATCAAACTCGGTAATTGCCGATACAGCAAAGGTTAAATTATACGGCGATATTTGTTGGGAGTTGATGGCGGTAAACATTCCTAAATCATTGTACTATGCCGAAAAACAATTGATGCTTGCAAAACAAATCAATAACAATGCTTTAATTGCTCAAGCAGAAAGTGATTTGGGTAATGTATTAAACAGAAAAAGCGATTATTCAAATGCGCTTATTCATTATTACAATGCTCTAAGGCTTCGCCAAAAATTAAAACAGCCTATTAAAGAGGCTGGTATATATTCTAACATCGCTACGGTATTAATTCGCCAAAATAAATTCCAAGAAGCAATCGTCATCAAATTTAAGTCGCTTAAACTTTTTGAAGAAATAAATGATAAAAATAAACAATCGCTCATTTTAGGAAATATTGGAAATATATATTACGAGCTTGATCAAAATAAACAAGCTTTAATTTATCAAAGAAAAGCCCTTTTTTTGCCCAAGAGAGCAATAACCCATCGTCGGAGGCAAATATTTTAATTATCATAGGTGGGATATATCATAGCGAAAAAAATTTAGATTCAGCACTTTATTATTATGAAGTCTGCGAAAAAATATATTTTAAAAATAATTTACTATATGCCTTAGGGGCTGTTTACAATGATATAGGTAAGACTTACTCCGACAAAAAAGAATACGCAAAAGCAATATTCTACTTTGATAAAAGCTTAGCGAATAGAATTGAATTTCAAGACGAATACGGCATCGGACTTTCTAATGTATTTATTGGTGAATTAAACATTAAACTTAAAAAATACAAGGAAGCAATTTCTCATTTAGAAACAGCTATCCAAATCTTTAATAAAAAACATTCTTTAATTAACCTTAAAGACTGCTATAAATATTTGGCTGAAGCGCATGAGTTGAATGGCGATTTGAGTTCTTCTATCAAAGATTATAAGTTGTTTGCTGCATATAAAGATTCTATATACACAACAGACGCGTCTAATCAGCTAGTAGAGATGAATACTAAATATGAAACAGATAAAAAAGCACAGGAAAATAAATTACTCACCACTCAAAATAAATTATCTGAAGAAACCATCAATCGACAACGCACATTCTCTTATTTCATTATTACGGGCCTATTACTTTTAGCGGGCTTAGCGTACTTTATTTTTAGAGGATTAAAATTTCAACGTAAAGCAAATTCGATTATCTCTAAACAAAAACAAGTTGTTGAATCTAAAAACCACATCATTGAAGAAAAACAAAAAGAAATTGTAAATAGCATCAATTACGCTAAACGAATACAGGTTGCTTTACTTGCTAACCAAGAATTCGTTAATCAATTTATACCAAGCAATTTTATTTAAACCTAAAGATATTGTGAGTGGTGATTTTTATTGGGCTACAGAACACAATAATAAATTTTACTTAGCTGTTTGTGATTGCACAGGGCATGGAGTCCCCGGAGCCTTTATGAGTTTACTAAACATTGGTTTTTTGAGTGAAGCGATTAAAGAAAAAAACATTGAACAGCCTCATGAGATTTTTAATTATGTAAGATCTCGCCTAATAAATACAATAAGTAAAGAAGGTCAACAAGACGGCATGGACGGCATATTACTTTGTTTAGATAAAGCAACCAACCAATATACATATGCCGCAGCAAACAACGAACCCATCTTAATTTCTAATAATGAGGTAAAAGATTTACCAAAAGATAAAATGCCTGTAGGTAAAGGCGAAAAAATTCAATCTTTTACTTTACAAACCATAAACGCAAACAAAGGAGATACCTTATATTTATATACCGATGGTTATGCGGATCAGTTTGGTGGAGCTAAGGGAAAAAAATTCAAATACAAAGCTCTAAACGACCTATTATTAGCCAATGTTAATCAGCCGATGGCTTATCAAAATGAACATCTAAATAACACCATCGAACAATGGCGAGGAAATTTAGAACAAGTAGATGATGTCTTAGTAATTGGGATTAAAATATAATTATTTATTCTTCAATGCCCATTCCTTTGCAAAATAAGTCAAAATAACAGATGCTCCTGCGCGCTTCATGCTTAATAATATTTCGTCGCGCACTCTGTCGCCATCTATCCAGCCTTTGGCTGCTGCGGCCTTTACCATCGCATATTCACCGCTCACATTATAAGCCGCAATTGGTAAATCAAAATTTTGACTTAAATCTTTAATCACATCTAAATAAGACATCGCAGGCTTTACCATTAAAAAATCCGCTCCTTCTTGTGTATCTAAGTGTGCTTCTATTAATGCTTCTTTACTATTAGCAGGATTCATTTGATAGGTTTTTTTATCACCAAATTTTGGAGCACTATCTAATGCATCCCTGAATGGGCCGTAAAAAGCACTCGCATATTTAGCCGTGTAACTCATAATACTTACGTTTGTAAATCCATGATCATCTAAGGCTTCACGTATCACCCCTACTCTACCATCCATCATATCGCTTGGCCCTATAATATCAATGCCGCACTCTGCTTGCGCTACCGCCATTTTAGCCAATATGTTCAATGTTTCGTCATTAACAATTTCTCCGTTTTTTACTAAACCATCGTGCCCATCGCTGCTATAAGGGTCCATAGCCACATCAGTCATAATACACGCTTCCGGAAATTCTTTTTTAATTTGTGTCAATGTTTTTAAATACAATCCCTTTTTATTAAAACTTTCTGTTGCGCGTTTGTCCTTGTATTTATCTGCTAAACTAGGAAATACATCAAATGCTTTGATGCCTAATTTCATACAGGCTTCGATTTCTTTTAAAATTAAATCAGGACTATATCTGTAAATGCCAGGCATAGAAGCTACTTCAGAGGTTTTGTTTTTTCCATCAATTAAAAACAAAGGAAAAATAAGGTCGTGAGTGGTTACTTGGTTTTCTTGAACCATGTTTCTAATAACTTCTGATTTGCGGTTTCTGCGTGGACGTTGTAACATATTTTAATGTTGTTTGAGGTTAGTTATTGGTTGTTTGGGATGTAATATTATTGCTCTTTATAAAATCGTGAACGCCTTTATACATCGTATAAACAGATAGCGCAATAATAATATGACTTAAGTCCATGTGATTGAACCAAACAGAAATTGCCAGTTTAAAAACATGACACAACACGGCAAGAACCGCAATGCCAACACCAATCATCATGTATTTACTTAAAACTGATTTAGTGCGTTTATAATTTATGTATTCTAACAGTGTTACTGAACAAATTAATCCTACAGCTGAATGAACCTCAACCACCTCAAACTTAAATACAATAAAGACTAATACAAGCGCCAAACAAATTTCAAAGGCATTAACCCAAAATAAAATATTAAAAATCTTTTCTCCTATTGTTTCTTTGGTATGATACAAAGCCGCATACTGGCCGAAAGCAACGCTAACAATGCCCGTGACCCAACCATAAATTTTTGCGCTAAAGCCCCATTGATATAAAAATGCGTGTCCTATAATAGCCGACACCAACGTGGATATTCCTGTCGTTAAAAAAAACCAGCGGTATAATTGAATTCCTTTAGTTGATTGCTTTGTTTTTATAAAGGCAAACACACAAACGCCAGCCACAAGCATATCCGTTAAAACCGTAATGGGTTCTTGGATTTTTAAAGAGCCGATGTATATGTCTGGATTTTGAAATGGTACCATTTGTATAATTCTTTTTTCAACAGAGAGTTACAGAGGTTTGTTACTAACCGCAGGGGACGCTGAGTAAACGCAAAGTTCGCTGAGGATTTATATGTTATCGAATTTTATGTTGTTTGTTGTTTACATTTTGTTCTATCATCTTCCCTTCGGGGAGACAGGAGTGGGGCTTTATAATGTGCTAAGTATCGCTCTAAACAAGCCCAAATCGTCAAAAGAGGTCGGTGTTGTAATTTGAGTTTCTTTTACTTTCGCTTTTAATAAACTTTTTTTTGTTGCTTCGCCCATAGCAATTATTTTTTGATGCGGATGAATTTTATTTTTTTCTAAATAAGACTCTGCGTTGCTTGGACTTGTAAACACTAACAAATCCGTTGTTTCAGCAACTTCGTGCGGTACTTTGAGTGTAGCATAAATTGGTAAATCAATGACGTTTTGTTGTTTAGGAAACTGCCACTGAATTGTTCTCATACTATCACGTGGAATAGGAAACACAACTTTACCCAAACCAACACGTGCAGAAAACTGTTTTCCTACCAGTTTAGTATCTGTGCTTTGCCCAATAAAATCAGCTCTTAAACCTAACTCGCGAATAGCCTGTGACGTTGATTTGCCTATACATCCAATTTTAGTAGTACCGATGTCGGGCTTTTGCATAAAGAAAAACTCAACGGCATGTTTGCTACTAAAAAATAACCAATCGCTTTTTGGCAATTCCTTGATTGTCAATTTTTTTAAATCTATTAAACTTTTGCTTTCAACTGTAAAACCAAGGTTTGTCAGCCATCTGTTTAAACTATTGTTTTCGTGAGTATCGCGAGAAATAAAAATGTTTTTTGCAGAAATGCGATGTAAATGTTCTACTATTTTTTCAGGAAGGTCTTCTGTATTCGTTGTTTCGTAATACAATTGCTTTGGTTGTTTGTCCCACGCATCAGCACACGATACCCATACTTTAAATAATTTTCGGTCTTGGTCGTTAAGCTCAACGTCGCAATAGGCGCCTAATGGCAACTGACAGCCACCATCTAATAAATTTAAAATACGACGCTCAATATTAATGTTAATCATCACATCATAATCACAAATACCATCAAATACATCCGTCAATTTATAATCATCTTCACGTATTTGCCACGCTAATACACCTTGCGCTGGCGCAGGTATAAATTCTTCGGGGTCTAATTGTTCTACATGAAAATCAGATAAATCTAATTCTAAACGCTCTAAGCCTGCCGCTGCCAATAAAATAGCATCATACTGACCATCCTTTAATTTTTGGATCCGCGTTGGAACATTTCCTCTTAAGTCTGCAATTTCTACATCCGGACGAAAGGCTAAAATTTGTGATTTACGACGAGGAGATGATGTGCCAACTTTAGCCCCCTTTTTTAAAGAAAATTTTCGAGTGTCATCTTCGCATTCTTCACGCATGATCAACCAATCAGCAGGATTTTCACGAGAAGATACGCCGGCAATTATTAAGCCATCAGGGCTTTCGGTTGGCAAATCTTTGTGAGAATGAACAGCTACGTCGATGGTTTTATTTAATAAAGCCTCTTCTAATTCTTTGGTGAAAAAACCTTTACCTTCTAATTTATCAAAACTCGTATTCCATTGTTGAGATGTATCGCCTTTGGTTTCAATAATTTTAACTTCAACGGCATGTCCTTTTTTTTCTAGTACATCTTTCGTGTAATTTGCTTGCCAAAGCGCTAATGCGCTACCACGTGTGCCAATGATAATCATAGTTTAGTAATAAAATTAGAAGCTACAAGATAAGTTATTTTTTGATGATTTACCACAGAGGCGCAGAGAAAAATCAAGATTTATTTTAAATAAAAACAGCTTGATTTCTCCCGCTTAGCTGGATGTTACGTTAGCTCATATCATGCTCGTCAGTAAAAAACCATATTACTTTAACTAAAAATAAATGACAAATAAATCTGTTGTTTGAAAAAATATTTTTCTCCGTCCCTCTGTGGTGAGCTAATTATAAACCCTCTTCCAAAAAAACTTTTTTAGCCGTTTTAATTGCTAAGGCATTGTATTTTTTTTCCATATATAGCAACACTTTTTCTAAAACCTCTTTGCTCTGAGCGTCCATGTTAGCCATATCTTTAGAGAATACTTCGTTGAGAGCCGTTTCTTTAATATATTTTATTTGTTTGGGAATTTCGCCAAACGCTAATTCTATTTTTCGTTCTTGATATAGTGTTTTAAATTCCTCCACTTTATTGGCAATAATTACTTTACAAGCGCCAATTTCTTGTTCGCGTTTCGATAAATTTTCGTCAGCTTGCTTTTTCAACGCCTCAATATCTATATAAAATAAATCGTTTTGTAAAACTACTTGTTTATCAATATCAGCAGGCAATGCCAAGTCTATCACTACTTTTTTTGAATGGTCGTTACCGATAAGGGATTTGTAAATTTCTTGCGTAACGATAGGTTCTCCGGATGCGGTACAAGAAATCAACACATCAAAACCGTCCTTAAAATTACTTAGCTGGGTTAAATCATAAGCTTGTCCCTTAAGCTCATTTGCCAGTTTTTGCGCATTAACCAAAGACCTATTAAACACGGTGAAATTGGCATACTGATGTTTTTTTAAATACTTTGCCATATTGGAGTTTGTTTCTCCTGCACCAATAAAAATAATACGGGCATTATTTTTAATACCTAAACATCTTAATTGTCGGTAAGCCAAAG
>JAYVDU010000629.1:0-22402 GCA_043749245.1 Bacteroidota bacterium
TATCCATACAAAATCTTTTACTTCCATTTTGATAGGATAATACGGAATAACGTATTGATCATCAAAGGTAATAAAATGAAACTGCTGTTGTAAAATACAAACGCCTAAGCCTATTAAAAGTCCGCTAATGGCACCAACAGCTGTAATTAAAAAACCTTCTTTCATAAAAATAAGTTGAATAAATTGTTGATCTGCTCCTAAATTATACAACGTTTTAATGTCTTTTTTCTTTTCAATAATTAACATCGTTAATGCACCTATGATATTAAACGTAGCAATTACTAAAATAAATGCTAAAATTAAAAACGTCCATAACTTCTCTGTTTCCAAAGTTTTAAAGAGCACATCATTTATTTGGTATCTGTTCTTAATTTTGTAATCAACGCCTAATACGTCTTGTAATTGAGCTTGAATAGCTTTGATGTTATCTTTATCGGTCACACTTAATTCAATTAAAGAAATGGCCTGTTGGCAATCAAATAATTCCTGAGCCGCTTTTAAGTCAATCAACACATACTTAAAATCGAAATCATCATTTAATGAAAACACGCCAGCCGGACTAACTGCTATTTTAGTAAAGACATCTTCGGGATTGATCCCCTCTACTTTTCCTCGTGTTGGTGCATAAATAGAAATAGGTGAAATAAAATCATGGACATTAACGCCTAATTTATTAGCGATGCCTCTCCCAAATACGCCGTAATACTGCCCTTTGTAATTAAAACGATATGTCCCTTCTGTGATAACGGTATCAAAATGAGTCAGATTTTTAAAGTGTTCATCCACACCTTTAATAGTAACAACAGCTTGTTTGTCATCTAATTTAATCAATGCATTTTCTTCGAGCGAATAAGAAACTTCCTTCACGCCTTCAATCGTTTTTATTTTTTTAGAAAGTGCATCCGCATTGGTTATGTATTTTGAATGAATAGCGGTTATTTTCAAATCAGGTTCAATGGCATGGTATAAATCAGCAACAACGCCGGTTAAGCCATTCATGGCGGATAAAATAACCACTAAGGCGGCAGTTGTAACAGCGATAGCAATAATGCTAATCCACGAAATAACATTAATAGCATTATTTGATTTTTTGGAAATTAAATATCGCTTGGCTATGAAAAAAGATAAATTCAATTTTTATGATGATTTATTAATTTTATTCTATCTTTTTGCTTGAACAAAAAGAAACAATCACGCCTTGGCGTGACAAGACACAACGCCAACTTCAATTCTTTTCTCACACGTAAAGCCCTCGCAATACCACCGAAAAAATTGCAGTTCGCTCCGTTTCGTCGTTCCCACCGCATTATTACTAAGGTATGCATTAAAGTAAAAAATAAAATTAGACTGGCTTATTAAATAACTTATTTATTTTTTCAGCGTAATCATACGAATCATCAATAAAAAACGAAAGCTCGGGAATGATGCGTACTTGCTTGCCTATAGTGTTTCCTAATATTTTACGGATATGTACTTTTTGATCGTTAATTGAGTTGAAGGTAGCATTGACATCTTTATTAGCCATGATGCTCAAATATATTTTTGAAGAACTTAAATCGGAACTCACACGCACAACCGTAACAGTAACAAAGGCACCATCGAACATGGTTTTGGCATTTGCTCTAAAAATTTCGGCTAATTCTTTTTGTAGCAATTTCGCTACTTTACTTTGTCTTACACTTTCCATATGGTAAAAATACAAAAAATCTGTTACTATCGTTCTATCCCTTTTAATGGCAACTTAAAACAGTATTTACAAACATTAATGAATTTGAACAAACGGTAAAAACTATAATTTTATTATGATTAAAACTAACATAAACCTTGGTAATAGTGCGGTAGGTATTTGGCGAATTGCGAAGCACTCATTTATCCCGAAAAGTAAAATAAAAAAAATATGAATAAAAGGAGTGATATACAGATTTTTCTGGCGACACTGCGAAGGCTTTTGAGCGAAGAAAAAATGGATATGGCTTTTCGCCTTGACTTTTGTTTCTTTTGGTTAAGCAAAAGAAAAAATAAAAAAATATAAGCGAACCCTATTTCGCTTCATCTTTATCATCAACCGTTGGTATATAATGATACACTATATTAAAGGGATCTAAAGAAGGCTTATCAGCAGTGTTTACTGGCTCTTCCAACGGCAATTGAAATTCGGGATTAACAGTATGTATATCGGCAGATAGGTCATCATCTAAATGTTCCAAATCTATTTCTTCTTCTGGCCAATGATATTCTTGCTTTTGGGGACCTTCCTTACGGTAATTATATGCCACTAATACGCCCGAAATGGCACCAAACAAGTGTCCTTCCCAAGACATCGTTCTATCAAACGGAAAAACACCCCAGGTAATACTTCCATACAAAAACACTACTAAGGCCGAAACTACCATTAATTGCTTGTGTTTACGAAACACGCCACTAAAAAACAAAAATGTAGAAAAACCATAAATCAACGTGCTGGCTCCAAAATGGTAATTAGGAATACTATCGCTATTGCGGCCTCCAACCCAAAGCCAAATGCCACTAATGAAGAAGATCCAAAGAATAGCCGGCCAAGCAATGGGTTTATAAAAATAAAAAATAAGGGAACTTAAAATAAAAACAGGAAAACTATTATTAGCAATATGGTTAAAATCGGCATGAATAAACGGACTAAACAGTATGCCTTTTAAACCGCTCATGGTGCGTGGACTTACACCAAAGCGATATAAATCTAAATGAAAGGTATTGTCAGCCCAAAAAACGCCCCAACAAAGTATTAAAAACAAGGTAGGATAGGCTATTACCGAAACTAATTCTTTAAAGACTGATTGACGCATGTAATTTGAATTGTACGCTCTGATAATCTAAAAACATACCAGACCTAAAATGCTGACAATTACTGATTTTAAAAGACAGGTTGGCAGAGAGGAAGGGGCTTAAGAGACTGAAGGGACAGAAGGGACTGGAGGTACTGGAGGGATTGGAGGGACTGGAGGGACTGGAGGGAATGTAGGGGTTGGAGGGACTGGAGGCTTAAATGCCTGCTATACTATGGAATTACTTAGCTATCTTCAATTCTTGATTATATTTGGTATATCCATAGTTAAAAAGCATATTTACTTCAACTTTACTGTTAATTAGAAAAAATTGAATGAAAAAAATATTTCTTATAATGTTTATTTTTATTTGCAAGAATAATCTATTCTCTCAGCATAATTACATTTTAGATAATGTATTCGAATTAAATTTAAGTTTAAAGATGGATTTCGATTCATTAAAAAATTTACACCCTGTTAAATGCAGTGAAGGATATTTAGATAGTACAACAGTAACCATAAATGGAGTTGTAAATAATCTAGATACGTTCTCAAAAGAATACACTCAGCTGGGTTGTTGGCATAAGAAAAAAATAAAAACTTACTTACTTGACAACAAGGATAGTCTTATTATATTTTTAAATTTTTATAATAATAAATTGATTGAAGTAACAATTTTCGTAAACGATATAGTAAAGATTCTTATACTAAAGTACAAACTTAAAACGCATTTTGAATTAAAAGAGTTTGTACATAAAGGTGAAAATAAAATTGAAAAATTTTACTTTGCTACTTATAAAGATAGATATAGTTTTTTAGTTTTTTCTGACAAAAAAGCATCAATCTTAATTCCAACTTGGTGCGGAAATGACGGAAAACGATCGGGCTGGGATAAATTAGATAAATACTTAACTAGTCAAAAATAACAATGTCAAAACAGAAATTTATTAACTTATTTTGAGATTGAAATCTCTGTAACATTGAAATTCTCTTAATTCATGCTTGCAAAAAAATGCAGTTTCAGATAAGAAAGCTACAAGTTCGAGGCTTGCGAAGGATTAAATAATGGGAGTTTGCTTTTCGCAAATGACCATTTTTAAGAGGAGTATAACGAAGAAATTGGAGTTTTCTTGCTGACACTAATTAGTTTTTCCCGGATAAACCTTCAAGGCCTCCTTCAAACAAATAATAGCTTCTTTTAAATCTTCTTTATTCAACACATAAGCCAAACGTACTTCATTTATTCCAGCACCTGGAGTTGAGTAAAACCCAGTAGCAGGAGCCATCATCACGGTTTTGTTATTATAATTAAATTCTTCTAATAACCACTGGCAAAAGGTATCAGCGTTATCAATTGGTAAACGAGCAATGCAATAAAAAGCACCGCTTGGTTTAGGACAAAACACCCCGTCAATTTTATTAATCTCTTCTATCACAAAATCGCGACGAGCAATGTATTCTGTTTTTACACCTTCAAAATATTCTTTAGGTGTATCTAAAGCCGCCTCTGCTCCTATTTGTCCGTAACTTGGTGGCGACAAACGCGCTTGAGCAAATTTCATTGCTGCTGCCATTACTTCTTTGTTTTTGCTAATCATTGCGCCAATACGCGCTCCACAAGCACTGTAGCGTTTCGAAATAGAATCTAATAACACCACATTATTTTCAATACCATCTAAGTGCATTACCGAAACGTATTCCTTTCCATCATAGCAAAACTCTCGATACACTTCATCACTTAAAAAATACAAATCATATTTTTTTACTAAGTCGCGCAATGCCTCTAATTCAGCCTTTGTATATAAATAACCCGTTGGATTTCCCGGATTACAAATCATGATTCCTTTTGTTTTAGGAGTAATTACTTTTTCAAATTCACTAATGGGAGGTAACGCAAAACCAGTTTCAATGTAACTTCTAACAGGAACAACCTTTACGCCTGCTGCTGTTGAAAATCCATTGTAGTTTGCATAAAACGGCTCTGGAATAATCACTTCATCACCTTCGTTAAAGCAGGTCTTCATCGTGATTTCAATAGCCTCTGAACCACCACAAGTAATAATAATTTCAGTTGGGTCTATATTGATATTGTACGATTTATAATAACCGCATAATTTTTTACGATAGCTTTCATTACCAGCACTGTGGCTGTATTCCAATACTTTAATATCTGCATTTTTTACGGCATTTAAAAACGACGCAGGCGTTTCAATATCCGGCTGACCAATATTTAAATGATAAATTTTAGTTCCACGTTTTTTAGCCGCTTCGGCAAATGGTACTAATTTACGGATTGGCGAAGAAGGCATTTCATGAGCCTTTACAGATATTTTTGGCATAAGCTGATTTTAAAATTGAGTGACAAAAATAAACATTTTTTCAACACAGAAGCACAAAGAACTGGAGCTCCCTTAGATTAATATGATTGTAATCATAATAAACTCTTAGCCCAAACCACATAGGCAAATAGTTCACATAGAATGCTTGTTTATATCCTTTGTCTTCTATATATCTATGTTGTTAAAAATGGATGTTGTATTAAACATAGGATATAAAGCTAACAAACAAAAACCCTACACCGTGTACTCAAAAACTCATTTTTCTCAGTGTTAAAAAAAAACTAACTTTACCATCTATTAAACACATTATGATTCCTAATAAACGCAAAATAATTAACGACCCCATTTATGGTTTCGTTACGCTTCCCGACGATTTAGTGTACGATTTAATCAATCATCCTTCGTTTCAGCGTTTGCGTAGAATTAAGCAATTAGGGCTAACAAATTTAGTGTATCCCGGTGCTTTGCATACGCGTTTTCATCATGCCATTGGCGCGATGTATTTAATGACCGAAGCATTACAAGTACTGAAATCAAAAGGGATCAAAATTACTGACGAAGAAACAAGAGGCGCTATCATCGCTATTTTATTGCACGATATTGGTCATGGTCCATTTTCTCATGCCTTGGAACATACCATTGTTAAAGGCATTCACCATGAAGATATTTCATTAATGTTAATGGATGATCTCAACAAAACCTTTAAAGGAAAATTAAGCTTAGCTATTAAAATATTTAAAGACCAACATCCAAAAAAATTCTTGCATCAATTAGTATCTAGTCAATTAGATATGGATAGATTAGACTACTTAAAGCGAGATAGCTTCTTTACAGGTGTTTCGGAAGGTGTGGTGAGTAGCGATCGTATTATTAAGATGCTAAATGTGGCTAAAGGAGAACTAGTAGTAGAGGCAAAAGGTATTTATAGTGTTGAGAAATTTTTAATTGCGCGCCGTTTAATGTATTGGCAAGTGTATTTACACAAAACGGTATTAAGTGCCGAAAAATTATTAGTCAATATTTTAAAACGCGCTAAGGAATTATCCCTCTCAGGTATTGATTTATTTGCCACTCCAGCCTTGAGCCTTTTTTTGAAAAATAATTTTAGTAAAAAAGACTTCATCAGTAAGCCCGAATTATTACAACAATTTACACTGTTAGATGATTATGATATTATGGCTTGTGTAAAAGTATGGGCTAATCATTCGGATACAGTATTATCTTTGCTTTGCAAGAATATGCTTGATCGACATTTATTTAAAATAGAATTACAAAACAAAAAATTCAGCGCTAACTACAAAGCTCAATGGCAAGAAAAAGTGATGAAAAAGTATAAGCTAACTAAAAAAGAGGCGGACTATTTTGTATTTTCCGAAAGCGTTAATAATAGCGCTTATAATTCGGGCGTACATCATAAAATAAATATTTTATTTAATAACAATGTTTTGATGGATGTTGCAAAGGCCTCCGACCAACTCAACATTAAAATGCTTAGTAAAAAAGTAACTAAATATTTTATATGTTACCCAAAAGGAATTTAAATATTTATTTTTTTACCTAAATAAATTGCATATTAAATAAATATTTAATAGATTTAACTATATAAATAAGCTGTTCATCATCAAAATTAATGACTTTATCTAAATCCATAGTTTTTGAAAATTTCCAATTAACCATTAACGAACAGGGTTTTTATGAAGTAGAAGTGTTTGATAATGTTGATTTTTCTGTGTCTGATTTAAAGCAATTAGTGAAAGCTCAGCAAGAACATTTTGACATACTATTACCAGTACTTACATTATGCAAAGAACATGCTAATACGAATATTGAGTTATTGAATGTGATAGCGAAAAACAAAAACAATCCATATTCAAAAGCAGACGCATTTGTGATTAAATCAATGGCGCAAAGAATACTTGCTAATTTTTATATCAAAATTCATAAGCCTGAAAGGCCAACAAAATTCTTTAGTTCTAAAGATGACGCTATTCTTTGGTTAAAACAATATCTATAGAAATACCTATCTTTAAGGTAATTTTGAAGATTCAATTCATCATATTATTTTTACTCCCCTGTTCTTTTTTTTGTCAAGAAAAAAAAGGTGCTTTTAATTTGCTATTAACCGCAGGCGTTGTTCCTGCTCAAGTACATGGTGATGCTTACAGTGGTTTTCATAAACTTGGCGCCATGGGTGGTGTTGGTGTTGAGCATGTTTTTAGTGAGAAAGTACGTATGAACCTATCATTTATCTTTATACAAAAGGGAGCGAAAAAAAATCAAAACCTCGAAAAAAATGATTTGAGGGCCTATTACTTAAATTTGAATTATTTAGAAGTCCCACTTCTACTAAATTATACATACAAAAAAGTGATGTTGGATATAGGCGTATCGGCAGCCTATTTAATTAATTATTACGAAGGCACGGAGTTTGGCAATCAAACAGGCCTGTATCCTTTTCAAAAGTTCGACTATTCGGTTAAAATAGGCTTGGGATATAACATAAATGAAAATTGGTTTGTAAATTTGAGAAGCAGTAATTCCTTTATTACCACACGACCTAATTATATTAAACAATCCATTTATTTCAACAATATCATAGCTCAAACGTTTAATAAAGGTTACTACAATAACATTTTAGAATTTACATTAGGATACAGAATTAGACCCCATAAAAAAAGTGCAACAAAAACATAAAATAATCGTTTCCATAACTGGAGCCAGTGGCAGCATATATGCTAAAGTATTACTTGATAAATTAGCAGGTTTATCGGCTCAAATAGAGCAAGTAGGCGTTGTAATGAGTGCTAATGCCAAAGATGTTTGGAAACATGAGTTAGGTAATGAAGAATATAATAATTATCCATTTACCTTTTACGAACCTACTAATTTTTACGCACCCTTTGCATCTGGTTCTGCCAAATACAATGTGATGATTGTTTGCCCATGTAGCATGGGAACTTTAGCGCGCATTGCATCCGGCATTAGTAATGATTTAACCACTCGCGCCGCTGATGTTATTTTAAAAGAACGACGTAAACTCTTATTAATAGTGAGAGATACACCCTACAGCTTAATTCATATTAATAACATGCAAACGGTTACTCAGGCTGGAGCTATTGTTTGTCCTGCATCTCCATCGTTTTATAGTAACCCAAAAACGTTTGAAGAATTAACCGCAACAGTGATTGATCGTGCTTTGGATTTAGCGGGATTGGATATTAAAAGCTATCGTTGGTCGGAATAAGGATTTTTTTTACTTTCTTTTTTTTCTAACGAAAAAAGAAACAAAAAAGTCAAGGACGAACGCCAACTCCACTATTTATGCGCTCGAAAAGCCCACGCACTATTTGCTATAAATAGTCTAGTTCACACCATTCGTCCACGCCTACCGCACCATTACTAAGATGCTTAGTTACCCATTAAAATTAGACTTTCCTGTATTAACTCAAATTAAACAAAGCTGTTCAGTAGATTCTATAACTAAATTTAAAAATGATAAAAACTACAATTATCTTTATAAAAAAAATAAATAAACATGATGGGAATAGAAGAAAAAATTAATGCAGATGTGAAAGCATCTATGTTAGCGAAAGATGCAAAACGATTAGAAGCTGTGAGAGCAATTAAATCGGTGATTTTATATTTAAAAACGTCGCCTGAAGGATTAACAGAGGAAAGCGCGACAAAGGCTATTCAAAAAGAATTTAAAAAACGTAAAGAAACAGCAGAAATTTATATACAACAAAATCGCCCAGATTTAGCGGAAGTAGAAACTGCTCAAGCATTAATCATGGAAGAATATTTACCAAAGCAATTATCTGAGGACGAAATTAAAACAATTATCAAATCGGCTATTACTGAAGTAGGCGCTACGAGTGCTGCCGATATGGGTAAGGTAATGGGAGCGGCCAATAAAGTAATTGCAGGAAGAGCGGATGGTAAATTAGTATCTCAATTTGTGAAAGAATTATTGGGATAGTAATCTTACGATTAATTATAAAAGAGGCTGTCTGAAAAGGATAGTCTCTTTTATTTTTGTCACATCGAGCGAAGTCGAGATGCTTGATGATAAAGAATTTTAAGTTCTTCACGCTATAGCGTGACTCGAACTGACATTAAATTTACATTAAGATAACCTCATCTTAATATGCTCAATATAATCTTCTAAATACATATCACCTTCTGGTATAAAACCTAAAGAAGAATAAAATTGATGAAGGTATAACTGCGCACCAATTACTATTTCCTTTGCATTTAATTTTTGACGAACCTCCGAAATGCTATATTCCATTAATAGTTTACCAAACCCCAATTTCCGGACGGATGGATGCGTAACAACTCTTCCAATGGAAGCAACATCGTAAATTACCTCTTTAGGAACTAAGCGTGTATAAGCCACTAACTTATTATTATAAAAACCCAACACATGATAAGATGCTTCATCTTTATCATCCATATCTAAAAAAACACAATTTTGTTCTACTACAAATACTTCCGAACGCAATTGTAACAGTTGATACAACTCTTTATTGGTAAGCTCTTGAAAGGTTTTGGTGATAAAGGTTATCATATTAACTTAGTATTCTTTAATCGATAATAACACCAACGTACATGCCTCTATCGCTTCAATACCTTTGCTTTCAGCTAAGGCTTCAAACTCAGAGTTTTCGGTGCCAGGGTTAAAAATAATACGCTTAGGCTTTAATGAAAAAATGTAATCCATCCAAGGTCCTTGATGATCTGGACTTACATAAAGTGTTACGGTATCTATATTTTCTAAGGCTGGTTTATCAATGATGATATCTAAATCATTTATTTTCCCGTTTCTAATTCCAAGCGGGTAAACCGTATGTTCGTGATTTTGTAAACTAATAGTAGCTTTATAGCTGTATCTGTCGGTATTTGGAGATGCTCCAATAACAACGGTTGGTTTATTCTTCAACATAATTTAAATCTTTTCCAAAGGTTTCTTCTAAAAAATAAAGGGCAATAAATCCTATTCCAATAATGATACAGCCTGTAATTTTAGTGGCTAATAATTTATCGACACAACACACCGAAACAATGAGATTTAATAATAAGGAAATTAAAATCGTGGAACCTCTCACAAAATTTGGTGCAGTAGTCGTGGCTGTTGCTCTAATATTGGTTCCAAATAACTCTGAGGCTGTACTAATAAATACTGCCCAATAACCTGTTGCAAAGCCAATAAAACCTATGATGGCATAAAATACTGAAACAGAAGTTCCTCCATATAAAAAATAAATAATAACACCTATAACAGTAAACGATAAGAAAATAGCAAAAGCCTTTTTTCTTGATTTTAATAATTGACTAATTAACCCAGAGGCTATATCACCAACTGTAATGCCTGCATAAGCAAACATAATTGATTTTCCAGCTGATATTGATTTCTCAGGAAGGCCCATTAATTCGCTCAACTCAGGAGAAAATAACACAAGCGTTCCCATGACATACCAAACAGGAACAGTAACAAAGATGATACACAAATATTTTACGATGCTTTTTTTATTAGAAAATAATTGAAATATATTCCCTTTTTTAATAGTTGATTCAGCCTTTACGGCATCAAACATTCCTGACTCAAAAACGCCTATTCGTAATACCAAAAGAGCTAATCCCATTCCGCCACCAAGATAAAATGAATACCGCCAGTTTGTAATAACTTCGCCCATAAATCCTGCTACCACAGCTCCAAATACACCTATCGTGGCAACAATCATGGTTCCATAACCCCGTTTTTCTTTACTCATACTTTCGCTTACTAACGTAATACCTGCTCCTAACTCACCTGCTAAACCAAAGCCTGAAACGAATCTTAACACTATATAGGAATCCGTATTATGCACCATACCATTTAAAATATTTGCAATAGAATATACTAAGATAGACCCAAATAAAACGGATAATCGTCCTTTCTTGTCACCTAAAATGCCCCAAAATATGCCCCCAACAAGCATCCCAGCCATTTGCCAATTTAAAAGTAACTTACCGTAAATCGCATTTAATAATTTTAAAACTGGTTCTGAAATACTTGGAAATTGTAATGGCAATATTTCATTGAGACTTTCTGTCCTCTCAACTCCAAACAATAATAAATCGTATATATCAACAAAATAGCCTAATGCGGCTACAATAATTAATTTATTTAAGTTTTTGGATGAGGAAGCGTTTAGCATATTACTTTGTGGTTATACAAACTTATCTCCTTTTTGTACCTTCACATCATTCACAAAATTACGAATTTGTTGTTCGTCTTGTTTTTTGCAAATCATTAAAACCCCATCGGATTCTACAACGATATAATCTTCTAAACCTTGCATAACTACCAATTTATCTTTTGGTACGTGAACAATACAGTCCTTACAATCATACTGCATAATATTTTTTCCTACCAAAGCGTTATTTCCTTTATCGTGTTTTATATGATTAAACAGTGAACCATAAGTTCCCAAATCACTCCAACCAATTAGAGAAGATCGCACATACACATTTTTAGCTTTTTCCAATAAGGAATAATCTATCGAAATATTTTTACAAATGTTATATGCTTTTTTTATAAAATCTTTTTCTTGAGGCGTATTATAAAACTCTTCTCCATCCTTAAAGACAGTGGCTAATTCAGGGTCATTCTGTTCTAACGATTTAATAACACTTTTAGTACTCCAAATAAAAATACCCGAATTCCATAAAAAATCACCACTATCCATAAAAAACTTAGCCATATCAAGGTCGGGTTTTTCGGTAAATGTTTTTACTTTATAAATACGTTTATCTTTTTCTTTACTGGTTTCATTTACAAACTGTATATATCCATAACCCGTATCAGGCCGTGTAGGCTTAATACCAAGCGTTACCAAGCAATCTTCTGATTTTGCTTTTGCAAAACAAGATTTAATCGCCTTAATAAAAACATCTTCTTTGATGATTAAATGATCGGAGGGTGCAACAACAGTAATTGCATGCGGATTTAACTTATGAATTTTATAAGAGGCATAAGCTACGCAGGGTGCTGTATTCCGACGTGTCGGTTCGGTTAAAATATTAGCTTTAGGAATTAATGGTAATTGAACTCCAACTAATGTTTCGTAGATATCACTGGTAACAACATAAATATTTTCGGGTGGGCAAAGTTCTTTAAAGCGATCAAAGGTTTGCTGTATAAGGGTTCTGCCGGTTCCTAAAATATCTAAAAATTGTTTGGGGTGCGAGGTCGTGCTCATAGGCCAAAAACGTGTGCCAACACCACCGGCCATTATAATACAATATTGATTCTTCATATAAGGATATAAAGCACTAATTTACTAAAAATATTGGTTTGTAAAATACCCTAAAATTTAAATCGAGCTTGTAATTTTAATTCAGTTTTATGATTGGCATCTATCTGATTTAGACTGCCTTGTTGAAGCACGGTTTGATTATCATATACGCTTTGAGCTATTCTTACCCATATTTCAAACTTCCGTGTAATGTCCCAATTAATCATTAAATAAGCTCTTTGTCCCTTAAAATAAAGTGCAGGAACTGAATAAGAATACAGCACATCATTTTCATACACATACAATCTGCTGTCATACCCTTTGGTATCAAAAATAGCATAACGCAAGGTTACCGAAAACGGGAATTTCATTTTTTTGTAAATAATATCCTGAACAAAAGCAACGCCCGTTTCGTCAGTATTAGTGGCCTTATCCACGTAGGTGTATTCTATTCGTGATTTGAGTTTGATGTCGTTAGTGATTTGTGCAGATAAATTGTAACGGTAATTGGTTTGTATATAAGGCACAATGTAATCATACACATTATCAATACTACTGTTTTCAAACTTAGTACGATGCCTGAAACGCACATACATATCTATTTTTTTTGTTGGCGTATAATTCAGTTGCGCAAAAATGTCTCGTCCTGTAGAAGGTGCGTTTTTACTGGATTGTAGCCACGGGAATTTAAACTGATCGATATACGCGGATAAAGTAAGGGCTTTAAATAATTTTGCTTCCATGCCTATGTATAAACTTTGTTCGTTTTTAGGCAAGGTATTTTCGCTGATAGCATTTCCATATAAGTTTTGAAAATTGCGATCAAAATTACGATAGTGTGCGGATAACGTTAATTTAGGATCTAATGCCACAATAACACCTTGACAAAAAGCCTTGCCCACATTGGCGCTCATTGAATACTCTCCAAATAAATTAGCATTTTTAAATACAACACTATAATCTAATCCGCCAACAAAATTATGTTTTCCCTGGTATTCAAACTGATTATATAGCGATGGTGTTTTAAGTAATTCGGCACTCAAATTCATATTTTGAGCCGTTGCACCAATATGTAAACTGCGGTTATTATAAGAGGCATTTCCTCCAAATATAGTTTGCGTAATAGCGCCCTTATCTTGTATTAAGGCAGAGGTATTATGTAAGCCACCTAATTCTAAACTACTTACGCCAACTACATCTATCTCGCCATTGCTTAATGTATCTGTGTTTACAGCGTTAGCATCTATTTTTTTATAAGAAGCCAAACCCGTTAACTCCAAATTTTTAAGTTTAAATGTTCCTGCAACACCTCTAAAAAAACGATTTTCATCAAAGGAATAATAAGGCTTAATGCCAGCTCCATATCGTTTGATATTCATCGGCGATGCTGATTTCCCAAAAGCAAATCCTTCCCATAACGTTAAGCCTTGACCGAATGTTGCCTGGTAATCGCCAATGACCAGCGTTTTAATAGATTTGATATTTCTAATGGCGATATGTCCACTATAAAAATCAAACCCATTTTTTTGAGAACCTTTAAACCATTCTTCACCCGAATCTTTTTCGCCGCTAATAGCAACTGATACATTGTTGTTATATTGGAAACGATAACGTGCAAATAATCTATTCGGGTCGCCTAAATAATAAGAGTTTGGTTTCTTTATTTTAGTAATACTATCAGGTGTAAAATAACCTGCCTGATGCTCTAACACCCTCTGAAATCTGAAGACAAGCTCACTTTTCCCATCCTTAAGCATTTCTTTGGCAGAAAAATGTGCTGACGAAAAATAATCGCTCACAAATACAAAGGGTAGAATTTTTTTGATAGTTGCTAAATCAAAACCATCAATACTTTGCAATTCGTATATGGTAATTAAGTTCCCGTTTTTTGCGCGATGCTTTAATAAATTAGTAATCTGAATTTCGCTTAATAATTGCAAATCCAACAATTCATCTTTTGATGCTTTGTTTAAATTAATAGGATGTTTTTTATAATATTGCCATGAGTCGGTAAGGCTTGATAAATCGCCTTCTTCAGCTTGTAGTTGTTCAGAAATTAATTCGATGTTTTGATTAATTTGCTCATCCACTTGCTCGCTGTTTTTGTTTATGGTATCGTTTTGTGCAGAGAGATTGAAAGAAAATAGCAAAAAAAGCATAACGGTAATCCTATTTTTTTTACGCGAAAAACGTATACTCACTGCATACGTTGTTAATAGTGCGATAGGCGTGGACGAACAGAGTGAACTACAATTTTTTCGGTGGCATTGCGAAGGCTTTTGTGCGAGAAAAGAATTGGAGTTGGTGTTCGTCCTTGACTTTTGTTTCTTTTGGTCAAGCAAAAGAAAATAAAAAATGAATTCCATTTTTTTTGTCAAAGAACCATTTTTTTCATCAAGGAAAAAGATTATTAATAATATGAAAATATAAAATAGAATCATCATCATTTATAAAATCTATTTTGTTTCTGTTTCAGCAGTGCTATTCGTTTTAGATTTTTCTTTTCCAAAGGCATAACTCAATCCTATTTGTGGCGAAAACCCTAAAACACTATGGTACATCGAACTCACATCAATTTTTAAACCTTGATAATTAACACCTATACCAAAAGCCGCTTGAGTAGGGTAAGACGCCGCCCCTACTCTAATATAGATTACTGATGATGGCAAATATTCTATCCCGCCTTTAATATTTATTTTTTGTAAAGATGTTTTTTCGGCCTCTACTAATAAACTTACTTTTTTAGAAAAAACATATTGAGCACCTAGCTTAAAAATAGTTGGTACTGTTTCGTTATTGTAATTTGTTATTTTAGCTTTAAAAGGATTATAAATATGAGTCGAAAAAATAATTTGCTTTGTTAGCTTGGCTGTTAAACCCACCGAACCTGTTACTGCATGGGCTTGCCCGTATATATCAGCAATTTTGGTATTCAAATAATCAATAGCAACACCCACTCCTATGCTTTCATTTAATTTGATGCTATAAGCTAAACTAGCTTGAGATTCGAGGTACAATTTATAACCCATGGTTGAATACGTGATTCCGAATGTTCCTTTTTTAATAGGCAACGCCAAAGCAAATCCACTTTGAGATAATTCTTTTACAAAAAAACGATTTTCGTAAAATGCACCAATTTCAGTTTTACGAACAAAAGCTAAACTACCCTGATTATTGCGCGCACTCCACACATCAAATAACGTAGAAGATGCATGTGCTACTGCAGAAGATCTTGCACCAATGGCTCCATCTCCATTTGATGCAAATACTATATTCGAAATCACGATAAAGAATAATAACCATACCTTCATTAGACTAAGATAGTACATTTCTTCAAATTTGGAAAAAAGTTGTAGTTTTTTATTTGCAAATGCTTCTTAAAGGCTTTAGAAAGTCTGTTACCAATAATCGCCAAAATGAAAATACAACACGTTAACTTTTCTGATTAAAAATTTGGAGGGTATGGAGTAACCCAAATTTGACGTTCTACCCTTGTAAGGAAATGCTTTTTAGTTAAAGTGTCGAAATAATAAACCCCCTTAAAAGTTATTTTACCATGCCTACGTTCTTTTTTCGCCTTGGTGTAAAAAGAAATTATCATTTTGTTTTGAAAGTTGATTTTAACGACATTCTTATTAACTAAAGCAAATAACTCATTTTTTAGTTTAAAGTCCAGGGAGCCTTTTGTCTGCTTGCTATATATGAAAAACCCTTCCAAATGTAAAGTGTCCCCAGCTGTTAATAGAATAGTTTTGTTTTTTAAGCCCTCATTTTCTTTTTCAAGAACTGTCAATATATCTGTATACTTTACATATATTTTTGTGCTGTCGAAGTTAAAAACAAGAATTAAATTGTCTTGCGAAATACAATTAAGAGAAAATAATAATATTACTATTGTCAATATTTTTTTCATTTTAGATTGTCATTAGGAATTAGTTGTAGAGTTTTTCTTACCTTATATAGCACGATTTTAAACCCTATCCTACCGAAACACTATAAGAATGATAACTGTTTAATGGGCTTTTCAAAGCGAAATTTTAAAAAAATATTTAGTATTCCTTTACTAACGTTTCTAATGGTATGTGTAGCTTCTCATAGAGCTTGCGAATCATTTTTAAATTTAATTTTCGTGTATGATGAAAAATATCACTTACTCTGCTTTTATTACCCAGTATAATTGCTAAATCTTGATTAGTTAATCCTTGTTGTTCCATTCGGTATTTGATGGCTTCTATTGGACTAGGAGCTTCAATAACAAAATGTTTGTTTTCATAATCTTTAATTAATAAAGCTAAAACATCCGCTTCATTACTTTCTTTTGTTCCATACTTTGCAGAAAATATTTTTTCAAATCTTTCTAAAGCTACATGATAGTCCTTTTTTGTTTTTATAATTTTAAGTTCCATTGTCAATATTTTTATAATTCTTTATTTTTTTTCTTATACATATCAATTGTTTCCGCATCCACCTAGTCGTATTGAGCATGAGTGCCAATAAATTTTATAAAAACCCAACCTTTGTCATAATTCAATTCTGCTATTAATCTATAATCATTTCCGTTAATTTCAAAAATAGCTCTGTTATTTTTTATTGTTCTGGCTTTATTAAAATCCTTCGTAACATCATTGAGTTTCTTCCATTCCTTTGTTAAAACATCATTATACCATTTCTCTGGGGTATTCTTACAGTCTGGATGAGTTGTATAATAATCTATTATCGTTCCTTTATTATATATATTCATTCTGTAATAGTATGTTTCTGCAGTAAATATATTAAGGAGTTACCAATTTGGTTACTTTTTAACATTTCTATTTAAACAGATTCAATATTTATGAAAAACCACGAATAACACAGTCTGCTAAATCACAATTTAAACTTTGGTTAGTTTAAAAGTGTCAACGAATATATTTTTAAGTTCAGTTTTAGCTGCTTGTCCATAAAACCTAGCAGTTACAGGTATTATGAAAAGATACTCTTCTTTTTAAATCCGACTGCTATCGGATTGCATAATACAAAATTTTCCAAAAACACTTTATTGGCAAGGGCTACGGAAGCTACAGTTCAACAAATGATTAAATCGAAATTCCGCCTAAGGGGGCGGAACATAGTTTAATCCTTATATGTTTGCGGTTTGTCCTTTCTTTTTTACTTTAACCTTAAAAAGTGGCTGTAAAGCATGAAACCCCTAATATTGCAAATACGCTGTTATCAGCTCTTTAATGCCAGCTAGGAACGTGGATTGTCAAAGTTTTGTATATATCTTTTTTGACCTTGTCTGATGGCTTTAAAGCTATATTAATATATTCAACAAATACCTCGCAGTTCTTCTGCGGGTTTGAACCAAACCAACAATATACTTTTTTGGATACATCTTAGCTCTGCCTCGGTGGCTTTCATTAAAATAAACCTAAGTACTCTTTATAAGATACACAATAAGGAATACGCTTATCAAAAAGATAAATAGTGTAAGCAAAGTTATTAGTATTGATGAATATTTATAGCTGCCTTCATTCAACTGTTTTTCTGTTTGCTTATATTTGAAGAAAGAAAGTATTGCTGTTACAGTTCCAACAGATACCAAGATTATTCCCACAATACCGGAGTATCCTGTAGAATGAATAAGTTTATCCTTGCCGAGCATCATTGAAATTTGTTTTACAAATAATGCAAACTTTACCACCACAAAACCAAATGCCATTATCCCTATACTGGTTCGCATCCATGCAAGGAATGTTCTTTCATTGGCTAAATGTTCACGGATATTCGTTGTTTGTTTTTCAGAATAGCTCATTTAAAATATTATTTTTTAATTGGATTATACAAGTGAATAAGTGTTACAGATTTCTGCGTTATAGTTTGAGTTTTTAATCAAAAATATTTTCATTGCCTCTACCGCTTTTACGGATAAATTTTGCCTGTTCTTGCCCAATTTTTCAGGAACACCCTGCATGGTTACAAATGCTGTTTTATATATTTTGTTTTTTATCAAGGATTCATCACCAACAAATATTTGTTGAATGCGATGCTTATTTGGGTTTTCAATTCTAATTTTTACAGAAATCCCCAAGCATCTTTTTATATAACCGCCCATCTGTTTCATCGGTTCAGCAGAAAATGTTCGTTCAAGGTTTTCTTCCAACATTTTTATTATTTCTTCTCCGGTTAATTCTACAGTTGATACTTCGGGGTTCATAGGAATAATATTGAATAAATCCCATTTTGTTATTGATCCAATTGGAACGGGAACTCCGTATCGCCAACCATTCGAAAAGGCAATGTCGGCGTTACTTATTGATTTTATTGATGACAGCAAAAGGTCATCCATAGTGGATTCTATTGTGTTGTATCTGTGCAATACATTTTTCGTTTTGCCGAATACTTCCTCTTTCAAATCTTGAAATGGCTGCATTATTTGAGCCACAATATTTTCAATCTCTTCATCTGCACTGATACTTTCTTTTATTGTTATCAGCTCATAATCGTATTCAACAATTTTATTTTCATCAATATTCAATTCCAAATGACCTAAAAAAGAGCCGTGACAACCACACTGAATAAGAATAGTATCGTTAATTTTAATTGCTTCATATAAACGATTATGGGTATGAGCACTTAAACAAACATCAATGCCCGAAACTTTTGAAAGTAAATCTACATCCTGCGGAAATCCATTGTGAGAAAGAAGGATAATTAGATTTGCTCCTTCATCTTTTACCCGTTGAACCATTATAGGTAATTCCTTTGCTCCATCCGTAATGTTTAACCCCTCACTAAAATGCTTGGGCATTGTTTTGTCAATAATATTTGAGCATATACCGATAACTGCAATTTTTAAATCTTCGACAATAGTGATTATATAAGGTGGCAGAAAAAGGCTGCCATCTTCATTATAAACATTAATGCCTAAGACAGGGTAATTTAATTTCATGGCAAGTTTTTTTAATTGTTCAGGACCATAAGCAAAATCCCAATGACCTACCATTGCATTAAATCCCATTTTATTCAATATAGGAATTATGGCTTCACCTTTAGATTGTATTAATGGTAATGTGCCATGAAAAGTATCCCCTCCGTCAAACAATAGCGTGTTTGAATTATCCTTGCGAATATTTTTTACTACTGAAGCGATCCGTGCGTAGCCACCTGCCGTTTCTATAATTTCTTTTCCACCAAGATAAAATAATTCAGGATGTGGTTCAAGATAGCCATGAACATCATTTATATATGCGATTGATAGTTTCATTTTTTGATTAAATATGTTCTTCTATGCCTGTTTGATTGTCATTGTCGTTAATAGCTTGACCGCTAACATATCGCTAAGCTCAATAAATATACAAAACATAAACCAATATCACACCTGTATGTTCGCTAAGTGCAACTTCATTATCTCTTTACAAGCGCTTATAATTAACTATCTATTGCTAACGGAGTTGTATCTATTGCTAGCATCCTCGTATCTATAGCTAAAGCCATCTTAGCTTATGCTAAAAGTGTTATATCTATTGCTAAAAGTGTTTTATTTATGAGGCTGTCCACTTATTTGACAATTCTTGGTGAGGTTTTTTTATGCGTTATCTCACTAAAAGTTATACTTTTGTATAAACCCTTTTTATGCAACTGTTTGGCAATAATTTACAAGCCTTTCACGATTTTTTTAGCCATTACCTGCCTGTAAAAAATCCTGTGCTTATTCTTGCACTCACCTTGCTTATTATTTTATTTGCCCCCTTAATTTTAAAACGCTTTCGCATTCCCGGTATCATTGGATTGATCATTGCCGGTGTTATCATAGGACCTAATACCTTGCATATTATCGAAAAATCAACCTCTTTCGAACTCTTTAGCAAAACAGGTTTATTATATATCATGTTTTTGGCTGGTTTAGAAATTGATATGCAAGAGTATAAACAAAACCGAAGTAAGAGTTTGGTTTTTGGAGCGTTCACCTTTTTTATTCCTATTACCATTGGTTATTTGGTATGTACGTATATTTTTCATTATTCATTATGGCCGTCTCTTTTATTGGCCTCTATGTTTTCTACACACACGTTGTTAAGCTATCCTATAGTTAGTAACATGGGCATCGTTAAAAACAGAGCGGTGCAGGTTTCGTTTGGTGGTACTATTATTACAGATAGCGCTGTATTAATTTTATTAGGCGTTATTACCAACGTGGTGCAGGGCGAAATAAATGTGATGTTTTGGACGCGGCTTATTTTATCCTTAGGGTTATTAGGTTTCGCTGTACTATATTTATTACCAAAAGTTAGTCGCTGGTTTTTTAGAAACATTGAAGGACAAGGAAGCTCGCAATACATTTATGTATTAGCCGTTGTATTCATCGCTGGTTATTTTTCGGAGTTAGCGGGCGTAGAACCTATTATTGGCGCCTTCTTAGCAGGTTTGGCATTAAACAGAGTAATTCCGCATAATTCGGTTTTAATGAACCGAGTAATATTTATTGGTAATACCATCTTCATCCCTTTCTTCTTAATTAGTGCGGGTATGTTGGTTGATTTCAGTTTATTTTTTAAAGGAACAAACGCCCTTGTGTTTGCTGGTATATTAAGCTTAGTGGCTTTAATTACTAAATGGTTAGCGGCACAAGTAACAGGCTTTATTTATAAATATACCAAATACGAGCGCCGTGTGATGTTCGGATTAAGTGCCTCGCATGCAGCGGCAACATTGGCCGTTATCAAGGTGGGGTATGATATAGGCTTGTTCGATCAAAATGTAATTAACGGAACTATCATCTTAATTTTAATTACTTGCATGGTAAGTTCATTTGTGACAGAACGTGCTGCCCGAAAAATTGCGATGTCGGAAAAAGAAACGTCTAAAAAAATTATAGATAGAACAGAGCGTATTTTAATTCCGGTGAGTAATCCCGAAAACATTGCTCGTTTGATAGATTTGGCATTAATCATTAAGGACAATGAATCGCGTGAACCAATATATCCTTTATCTATTGTAGAAGAAAGTGCGGATGCCGATGAGAAAATTCATGTCGTAAAAAAAGTAATTGAAGGAGTGGTTGAACAAATTGCTTCCGTTGATAAACGCGTAGAGGTTCTTAAAAAAGTGGATTTAAGCATAGTGGATGGTATAGCCCGCACAGCAAGAGCATATAGCATCTCGGATATCTTAATCAGTTGGAAAGCTCAGCAAGGTTCAGGTAGTTTAATATTTGGTAGCATTGCCGATAATTTATTAGTGAAAACAAAACAATCCATTATTATTTCTAAAGTTATACAACCACTTAATACTTACCGTCGTGTTATTTTATTACTCTCTCCTAATGCGGAATTAGAAAATGGATTTAATTTAGTAGTTCGAAAAATTAATGCTATTCTTAAGCAATTAGGCGGAAATGCCAAGGTTTATGGGCAACAAAAAACATTAACCGCTTTTTCTATTTTAATAAAAGATCGTAAACGCGAGTTTTATAATTACCTGATTGTAGATAGTTTTGATGATAGTGATATTTTGGATCAGATAAAAGAAGATGACTTATACATTTTTTTAAGCAGCCGTAAACAAACCGTGTCGTTTGATTACCACGTTGATAATATGCCCAAAACATTGAATAAAAACAATGAGTCTACGAGCTTTATATTGTTTTATCCAGAGTCGTTAAAGGCCTTAAGTGATTCTCAAATTACAGAAATGACAACGCCTGCTTTCTCTGAAAACATCGAAAAAGTAATTCAATTAAAAGATAAAATCAAAGGCATTTTCACTAAAGATTAATCTTGGCTGACTGTATTATTCAAGTCCATTTTCGTCCCGATATCTATAGGGATTGCTCGAATTGACATTGAACTATTTTAATAAATGTATTTATTATAAAAAATAAACATTTTGAGCAAGCTCTACTTAATTAGTGCTTGCAAGAAAACTCTGTAATGATAGTAAAATTAACCTTTTGAGAGTGTTTTTTAAGTTGAATGTTCTAATAAATTTAACGTATTTGCTGAGT
>JAYVDU010000630.1:0-8167 GCA_043749245.1 Bacteroidota bacterium
AAAGCCAATCGTATTTCTAGCATTTCAGAAAAAGCAATGTCAAGTCATCTTCGTTGGTTAATTTTAACCAATAATTGCATTACACAATTACCAAAATCAATTGGAAATTGCACGCGTTTACAAAAATTTCCTTTAGCAGGAAATCAATTAACGGAATTGCCTGAAGAAATGGCAAATTGCCGAAACCTTGAATTACTGAGGATCTCGGCTAATAATATCAAAGAATTACCTGAGTGGTTGTTAACGTTACCAAAATTAGCATGGTTAGCTTATGCTGATAATCCCTGTAATGAAATAAAATACAACAATCATATATTAAACGACATTTCTTGGAATGAATTAATTGTTAAAGAACAATTAGGAGAAGGAGCTTCTGGCATTATTTCAAAAGCAATATGGAATAAAAAAGAAATTGCAGTTAAAGTATTTAAAGGAGAAGTCACAAGTGATGGCTTGCCATTAAGTGAAATGAATGCTTGTGCACTAGCTGATAATCACCCATGCCTAGTGAGTTTATTAGGGAAAATATCCAATCATCCACAACAAAAAGAAGGTTTGGTTTTTGAATTAATTCCAACTGAATTTAAAAACTTAGGAAAACCACCAAGCTTTGAAACCTGCACCAGAGATACATTTGAAGCGGGAATTACTTTTACGATTAAAGAAATAATAGATATAGCCTTTCATTCGGCTTTTGTTTTAGAACATCTACATACTAAAGGTATTATGCATGGGGATTTTTACGCGCATAATTTAATGGTTGACCAAAATGCGAACACACTCTTAGGCGATTTTGGCGCAGCTACTTTATATCATACAACGGCTCCAAACGCCTTGTTACATGAGAAATTAGATGTGAGGGCCTATGGTTGTTTGTTAGATGATTTAGTAGAACATGCGGAACAATCAGAGACTAACAAAGAATTAATTACAGAGTTAGTGAAATTAAAAAATGATTGTTTACATGAAATAGTTTCTCAGCGTCCAAATTTAAAAGACATCAAGAGTAGATTAAAATCATTTAAGACGTTAAACTTTTATACAGCAAGCGTTTTGCAATAGGTAAAAATGTTTCGTCGTTAGGAAGTTCTGCATTCGCTTTAAATAAATAAACGGCTGGGTTTGGTAAATGTGGATTTGCATCAATGATGTCCGATTTAATTTTATCTACGGGTTTAGCTAATGAAATGGTATAGTTTGAAACATAAGAACAATTCAATCCATAAACTTCTTGTTGTAATAAATTTATTTTGGAGAATGTGTAATTATATACGAGCACTTGTTTTGCTTGATAAGGGTATAATATAAAATAACCTTCTGTTTTATAAATAGGCAAAATGCCGATGTGGTTTGTTAAGATATGTTGTTCAGCAAAATCAAATATGTTCTTCCCTTTATGTAATTCGTTCGCCAACAGCGGCTCACTAAAGGCAATAATTTGTTTAAGGTCATTTAAGGATTCGTCTGTAATGCTGTTTTCATAAACTAACGAAAAGGTATTGTAATCAATTCCTTTTACATTTTTTTTGAAACTATTTTCTAGGGCTGATGTGTTATTTTTGAGTGCTATTAAATTTCTGTAATGAGCAATGAGCTCAGCAAAATCAGGATATAATTTTTGTTCATTAAAATGTTCTTCTACATGCTGTAAATAGGCCAACAACACATATTTTTTATACTCAAAATCGATGAGGTTTTCGGTAATCCAGTTTTCAGATAATGTTGCCATACATCTTATACGAATGCATTAAATAAAAAGTTACTTGAGTTTATTTAAAATGTCTATTTAAAAAAAGAGGTTTTATTTTTTATTTTCTTTTGCTTGACCAAAAGAAACAAAAGTCAAGGATCCCGATACATCGGGACCATATTTTGTTTTTATACGCTCTAAAAGCCTTCCCACTATTTGCTATAAAAACAAAATTTTGCTCCGTTCGTCCACACCTACCGCACTATTACCAATGTATGAGTTGGTTTATATAACTCAAGTTTCCAGTAAAAATACTGAAGAATCATTTAAAATAACAACAAATCAATTATTCTACAATTATTTTTTTAACACCTAGTGTATTCTTACAATGTGTTCTGATGTAATAAATACCCGAGATCAAGTTTAAGCTTAATCTTAATTTATCTGAATTCGTTTTTTGGGTGTGAACAATTTTCCCCATCACATCAATCACTTCAATGAGTTTTTCGTTTTGAGAATCATCAAATACTAAATTAAATGTTCCGCTATTAACAGTAGGGTAAAGGTTATAATTATACATAGTTGGAGTTAGCTCTTTCGTTCCTGTAATAATGCTGATATTACTTTCCCATATACCTCTTCCAAAAGTAGAAATATAAATTTTATTTAGTGCTGCGTTAAATTCAATATCCGTAACAATCACATTTGGTAAACCAAAACTATTATTTACCCAAGTAGTTGTTCCTGAGTACAGAATATAAACTCCAATATCAGTTGCAATCATAAGATGGCTTGTTCCCGGAATTTGTTTGATGCAATTAACTGGTAAGTTTGATAAATTGTAAGAAATATTTTGCCAAGTTGCGCCGCCATTAATTGTTGTGTAAACTTTATTTGCTGCTGTAAAACCAGCCATTGACACATATACGATATTTTCATTTGTTGCATTAATTTCTATACTTGTATAATACAAACTGTCGGGTAAATTATTGGTAACATTTGTAAATGTTGTTCCGCCATTTGTTGTTTTGAAAACAATACCATTCAATCCATTTTCATATCTTACTCTTCGAGCGGCATACAATACCTGGCTATTAGAATTAGAAATTGCTAAGGCAGATATTTCTGTATTTTGAAGCGTTAAAGTATTCGTATATAGTGTTGCCAGTGGCGACCAAGATTGCCCTCCATCCGTTGATTTCACTATGTTTTCGTTGCCAATATACATCACCCCGGGGGTATTATAATCTGCTATAATGGGTGTTGTCCATTCTGCTTGTTCATTATTCACATTCGTAAATGGAGCAAAACTACTATTGCCATTATCATTGCTATATTTAAAATTTCCGTATTGACTCGATCCTATAATCTCATTAGGACTTGATGGGTTTAAACAATTATCCATACCATCACCTCCAAATATGGTTGACCAACTTCCTGCATTAAAATAAAAGGATGCGTTATCTTGTGCCCCCGCAACCATTTGCTCTGTGCTTGTTTTAGAGCTTGATAATCTATAAAAAGAAGTCACTTGAATATTGTCATTCATCTTTGTCCAAACAGTAGGCCAAGCAGAAGTAGCCCATGTATCTATCACCATATTTGTTGTTTGATAAACGCCACCATCGCTACATACAAAATAATTTCCTGTAAAAGGGTTTCTATTTATAAAATGAATATCGCCATGAAGTGTAGCGCCGTATTGTGTTGTCCAATGCGAAATAGGATTAAAGGTGTTGGCACCATCGATAGAACCCCATAAATTGACACCACCTGTATATACTTTATTTGGGTCTGAAAAATCTACAATAAATCCAAGATCATAGTTTCCTTGTCCTCCTGTATTACCGCCTGTTCCGCCTTCTAAAATATTATTGGTTGGCGAGATAAATGTCCAGCTTAAACCTGCGTTGATTGACTTATAAATACCAAATAAACCACCATTCACATCTACACAAAGAGCATAAACGTAATTAGAGTTAGATGGTGCAATGGCTAATTTCACACGTTGTATGTTATTCGTTAAAGGCATATTGGTCGTGAGCACTGTCCAGGTATTTCCAAAATCTGTTGATTTGTAAACTCCTGCATTTCCAATGTTTGATGTCATAATCCAACCGGTTGATGCATAAAGAACCGCAGGATTAGAAGGGTCTTGATGCATATCCCAAAATAAAGAATCTAATTTTTTTACCCAAGTTGTTCCTCCGTTTGTTGATTTATACATACCACTTACACCGCAAGCCACCAAATCATTGGTGTTAGCAGGATTAATTAATACTTTGCGAATTAATGACGCATCGCCATTTGTTAAATTATAAGTGAGTCCGGTTGGATTCCATGTTAAGCCACCATCCGTTGTTTTATAAACACCCAATCCATAATGCGTATTTCGTTTACGTCCATTAAGGTGTAAGCTAATACCTATATATTCAAAATCACAAACGGAGATATACATTTCGTTGGGATTAGTTGGATTAATTGTAATATCACTAATTCGTGTAATGGGTAAATTATCCGTTAAGGGTGTCCAAGAAACGCCGTTATTAGTGGTTTTCCAGACACCGCCTTGAGCAACGCCTACAAAAAATGTATTAGGATTTGTTGGATGAAAAGTAATACAATTGATACGACCAATTCCATTTTCCATATATCCAGTAAGATTATTAGGTAACACATTAGGCCCGAATGGCGACCAACTGGCTGATGCATTAGCTTGTGTTTGCTGTTGCTTGTAGTTTGCCATTGCTATTGTGGCATTTATATATTCATCAAAGCCAGCGGGTTCGCCCTTCGCATTGGTGTGAAGTTCCATTTCTTGCTCCCAACGTTTATAACTTTTCCAATATTTTTGTGTGGATAAATCAGTTGATTTTTTAAACTCATTGAATTGTGTTTTTAATTCTTTGAACGTCAATGCTCTATTCGTTGTGTTTTTATAAAACGTTTGAGCCGATAAATAATTGATAGATATAATACCTATCAGTATGGTTATACATGTTTTCATGAGGAGGAATTTAAAAGCAATTTATATACTAATTTACAATTTAGTTTCGAAATTAAGTTGATTAAAATAATGCTGATATATTATTCCTATCGGGTAAAGATTATAGCATTCTGTCTGAAAATATATGTTCTACACAAAAAATCACGTATCTTTACAGCTTCAAATGTGGTGGAACGGTAAGTTTATTGGAGAGCTAAAACAAAAGCAAGTAAACCTTAATACAAATGTATTTATTTCGGGTTTACGAGGGAGTTCATTGGCCTTTTTAATAAATGATTTATTCCAAAACACCAATTCAAATTACATAATTGTTTGTAACGACAAGGAAAGAGCAGCATACGTTTTAAATGACCTACAAGCTTTGTTGCCCGAAAAACATATTTTATATTTCCCTGAGAGTTATAAAGTTCCTTACAAAGAGGAAAAAACGAGCAATGCATCCGTTCAGGAAAGAGCCGAAGCCTTGAGTCAATTAAGTAAAGAAAATTACTCAGGTATTGTTGTGACTTACGCTATGGCATTAGCAGAAAAGGTAGCTTCAAAATCAAGTTTAAATAAAAATACCTTAGTTATTAAAAAAGGCGATAAATTAAGCATAGAGTTTATCGAAGAATTTTTAATGAGTTACGATTTCGAGTTATGTGATTTTGTTTCTGAACCCGGGCAATATGCCATTCGTGGCGGTATAGTGGATGTGTATTCCTTTGCCCATGAAATCCCTTACCGCATCGAATTGTTTGGGAATGATGTGGATGCGATCAAATCTTTTGATCCCGCTTCACAACTATCTAATCATACTTATGATTTTGTAACAATCATTCCAAACATACAATCTAATCACGTGATTGAAGTTCGTAAACCTATCTTTGATTATTTTACGGAAGATACCGTTATCTGTTTTGATGATGTGGTTTTAAGTAAAGATGAAATAAGTAAGCAATTTGAGAAAACAGAAAAAGCGTATGCGCAATTAACAGGCGAAATAAAACATTTACCGCCTCACGAATTATATATTACCGGCGAAGATTTTTTAGCACTCATTAAACCGTTTCATATCATCGAATATGGCTTAACGGCTCATATCGCTTCACAGGAAGTAAGCTTTAACCAAAGTCAGCAACCACAGTTTAATAAAAACTTTGAAATGTTGATTAACGACCTTAAGGCGAATAAAGCTAAGGGATATAAAAATTATTTAATAACAGATAATAGCAAACAAGCCGAACGCTTACATACTATTTTTAACGACATACTTTCTAAAGAACATCGTACTTATGATAGTTTAATAGAGCACGTTAAAATCAATATTCACGAAGGGTTTATCGATCACGATTTAAAAATTGCGTGTTACACCGATCATCAAATTTTTGAACGCTACCATCGTTTTCATTTAAAGGAAACACGTTACAAAACATCAGAGTCATTAACTTTAAAAGAAATTTTATCACTTAATCCCGGAGATTTTGTAACGCATATCGACCATGGTATCGGGCGTTTTGGAGGATTAGTGAAAATTAATGCCAACGGAAAACAACAAGAGGCTGTAAAATTAGTATATAAAGACAACGACTTTTTGTATGTAAGTATTCACAGTTTACACCGCATCAGTAAGTATACCGGTAAGGAAGGTAACGTGCCGCGTATTGATAAAATAGGCTCTACGACTTGGAGTACGCTCAAACAAAAAACAAAAAAGAATGTCAAAGATGTAGCATACGATTTAATTAAATTATATGCTAAACGTAAAGCGCAGGCGGGACACCGTTTTATGCAAGACAATTATTTGCAACACGAATTAGAGGCTTCTTTTATTTATGAAGATACGCCCGATCAAAATAAAGTAACACACGATGTGAAGAGGGATATGGAAAAACCACATCCAATGGATAGATTAGTGTGTGGTGATGTAGGATTTGGTAAAACAGAAATTGCCATTCGTGCTGCATTTAAAGCGGTGTGCGATAGTAAGCAAGTCGCTATTTTAGTTCCAACAACTATTTTAGCTTATCAACATTACAAAACATTTAGCGAACGTTTAAAGGACTTGCCTTGTACCGTGAGTTATATCAACCGTTTTAGATCAGCGAAAGAAGTAAAAGAAATTTTAACCAAAACCAGTGAAGGTAAAATTGACATTTTAATAGGTACGCATAAAATTGTTGGAAAGGATGTGAAGTTTAAAGACCTTGGTTTATTGATCATTGATGAAGAACAAAAATTTGGAGTTGGTATTAAAGATAAATTAAAACTCTTTAAATCAAACGTTGATACCTTAACGTTAACGGCCACCCCCATACCTCGTACTTTACAATTTAGTTTAATGGGTGCGCGTGATTTGTCGGTTATTTCAACGCCTCCGGCCAATCGCTATCCGGTGCAAACAGAATTAATTTCCTTTAGCGAAGAAACCATCAGAGATTCTATTTCTTATGAATTAAATCGTGGCGGACAAGTTTACTTTGTACATAATAAAGTCCAAAATATTGCAGAGGTAGCAGGAATTATTCAACGCTTGGTACCAGAAGCACGTGTTACCTTTGGGCACGGACAAATGGACGGTGATAAATTAGAAGAAACCATGCTTGCCTTTATTGAAGGCGAATACGACGTATTGGTTGCTACAACAATTATAGAATCAGGGTTGGATATTAGTAATGCGAATACCATCATCATCAACGATTCGCAAAATTTTGGATTGAGTGATTTACATCAAATGCGGGGTAGAGTAGGGCGGAGTAATAAAAAAGCTTTTTGTTATTTGCTAACACCTCCGTTTATTAATTTAACAGATGAAGCACGTAAACGTTTGAAAGCCATTGTTGAGTTTAGTGATTTAGGATCAGGCTTTCAAATTGCGATGCGCGATTTAGACATCCGTGGTGCCGGAAATTTATTAGGCGGCGAACAAAGCGGATTTATTAATGATATGGGTTTTGATACCTATATGAAAATATTGAATGAAGCGATTGAAGAATTAAAACAAGAAGATTGGTATAAAGATACAGTGGATGATTCTTCTGAAAACACTGATAAATCTGTATTTTCGAGGCAGTTTGTAAAAGAAACCGTAGTTGATACGGACTTGTCATTATTAATTCCTGATACTTATGTCAGTAATTTAACCGAGCGTTTATTATTGTACCGTGAGTTAGATAATATTACCAAGGCAGAAGATTTGGTAGTATTTGAAAATAATTTACGGGATCGTTTTGGTCCAGTGCCTATTGAAGCATCTGAATTGATCAACGTGGTGCGTATGCGTTGGGCTGCGATGCCATTAGGTTTTGAGAAAATTACGTTGAAGAATAATAAAATGTTATGTTACTTTTTAAGTAAGCAAGACAGTGATTATTATAACTCACCAATGTTTAAAGGCGTAATGTTGTACGCACAAAAAAATCCTAATCGTAGTGCGCTAAAAGAACAAAATAATAAACTATGGCTAACGATTGAATACGTAAAAAGCGTGG
>JAYVDU010000631.1:0-8164 GCA_043749245.1 Bacteroidota bacterium
ACACATAGGCACATAGGAAACATAGGTTAAATAAGCATTCTATGTTAACTATGAATCTATGTGGTTTGGACTATTTATATATTATGATTGATATTATACTTCAAATACACGAACCACCAAGAATACTTAAGCTTATTGAAACTATCTATTTAAAACTCTAATAACCAAGATATTTACAATAAACTAATGGAGGAACGAATTAAAATATCGAAAAAAGAGTAAAACAATTAAAGCTCATTCTTCATTTTTAATAACTGCTCTTTGATGCTTTTTAACTTATCAATCACTTCTACTTTTACTTGGTCAGATTCTTTTAATCCTCCTTTTAGCTTGTCCTTAGCGCCTTGTAGCGTGTAGCCTTTTTCCTTTACAAAGTGAAAGATATGCTTGAAGTTTTCTATGTCTTTTTTTGTAAAAAGACGATTACCTTTTTTGTTTTTCGATGGCGAGATGATGTCAAATTCTTTTTCCCAAAAACGTATCAATGATGTATTTACATCAAACATAGTGGCTACTTCACCAATGGAGTAAAATAATTTTTCGGTTTCTTTTTCTTCTAATAATGCCATTATTCAAATGTAATTAACGGATTGAAAAGACTGCTTAAACTTTTTCAACAAAAATGCTTAATGAATTAACATTTTCTTTAAATGAAAGGCAGAACTAATGCCAAATATATTTAATACATAGCCCTTTTAAACCACATAGCAAAATAGGAAACATAGATTATAAATAAGCATTCTATATGAATTATGAATCTATGTGGTTTTGACTACTTATGTATTGTAATTTTTATAAATCTTAAATCTTTTGTCAATTTACTTTTTATCACTCGCTACTTCAAAAGGTATCGTTAACGTTTCGCCTGTATCATCAGCTATTGTGAGCATGTGTTTGCCTTTCGATGCGGTTATACCTAATTGATGAATGTCTTTTGTTGTTCCAACCAAAGCTCCGTCGATATGCCAAAATACAGTGTTTGAGGGAGATCGATGTGCAATTTCAAAAATTGTTTTGCCTTGTTCTCCATTTAATTCATAAGGAATATAGATAACCGTCCCCGCTTTCGGATAAATCATTTCCATTGATTTTTCTGCCTCTGGGGCACAACCACTTTTGTATGGTGGCAACGTTTTATAGGTTGGATTTTTTGTTTTATAATAATATTCTTGCACAGGCGGTAACTCAAACCACGAAATCGTTTTCATATCCATAGGTGATACACACGCATCCGTTACTCTGTATTGACCAGTAATATCAATATGTATGGGCTTATGATTTTTACAAGCAATAGCAATATTACTATTTTTCGGAATCCATTCTTTCTTTGTTTCATCACAATACATAGATGCTAAACAACCACTTTGTTTACAAACAACCACTTGTTTCATATCCGATACAGGCATTTTAAACCAATTGGTTTTGGGAAGCGTTCCAAACAATTCAAATAAAATAGGCGCCGCTGCCGATAACCCTGTTAATCCCGGACGCCCTTCTCCATCTGCATTTCCAACCCATACTCCTACCACATAATTTCCAGAAACACCAATGGCCCATCCGTCTCTAAAACCAAAGCTTGTCCCTGTTTTCCATGCAATTTTTTGAGCACTGCCCAAACGTTGCCAACTTGCATCAATGTCGGGTCTGCCAACTTCAGCCATGGCTTCAAAGGTAAGCCAAGCCGCAGCCGCGCATAGTAGAGGCTCATTATTACTTTTATCATCAGAGGAACTTTCTGCATTCTTTAAATATATTGGTTTATCCCAATCACTATCAGCGTAAAGCTTGTTACCGTTATATCGGTTCACAACCCTAGCCATACTGGCATAAGCCGAACACATGTCCCATAATTTAGATTCGCCACCCCCAAGTATTAACGACAATCCATAATTATCAGCCGAACGATTCATTGATGTTAAACCTATTTGTTGCAAACGATCTAAAAATTTTTCTATACCATATTGCTGTAATAATTTAACAGCGGGTATATTTAAACTCCTTGATAAAGCTTGTTTTGCAGGCACAGCACCATCATACGTGAAATCAAAATTTTGCGGCACATAACCTGCTATTTGTGTAGGAATATCTGGCACTAACATACTCGGCAACAACTGGCCATCATTTAACATAAAGCCATATAAATAAGGTTTTAATAAACTACCTGTACTGCGATTTGCAACGATTACATCGACATCTTCTCCATGTGGTTCTTTGTCCTTTAAGGGTGTATTGCCAACATAAGAAATTACTTCATTTTTTTTGACATCAATAATTAACGCGCATAGATTATGAATATCATTATGTTTGAACTGACTGGCGTGTTTCGCTAAAATATCTAAAACCTTATTTTGTAATTCAGGTTGAATAGTGGTATTAAATTGATTGTCGTTTGGATGCCCTGCCACCACTCTGTTTAATAAATGCCTTGATTTATTAGGCAACGTAAAAGGCTTTGATGGCAAAGGTTCCTGAATGGCTAACTGATACGTTTCCTCAGTAATATGATGTAGTGTAACTAATTTGTACAATAATTTATGACGCTTCGTTTTTAATTTATCTTGATTTTTTCCCGGATAAATAATAGAAGGCGCATTAGGCAATACCGCTAAAGTAGCGCACTCAGCCCACGATAAATTAGAAAGCCCTCTACCAAAGTAACGCCAGGAAGCAGCCTCAATACCCACAACATTACTGCCAAACGGCGCATGCGAGCAATAGAGATTTAAAATTTCTTGTTTAGAATAAGTCAATTCTAAGCGCAACGCCATAATTAACTCAATTACTTTTTCGTAATAGGTACGTTGTTTGTGTTTGCGGATTAAACGCACCAATTGCATGGTAATAGTACTGCCACCACTTACTACCTTTCCAGCTTTTCTATTTTGTTTAAAGGCTCTCCATATCGAAGCAGGATTGATGCCGGGATGATAATAAAAATAATTGTCTTCAAAAGCTAAAATAGATGTTGCAAATTTTTCATTAATCGTTTCGCTCTCAGGAAAGCGCCATTGCCCATCACTCGCTATTTTAGCAGACAATAATTTTCCTTCGCTATCATTCAACACAACAGAATAGGCATCTTTAAACAAAGGCTTAGGCAGACATAACAAAAACCAAAGTACTAGCCCTAAAGCAAGAACCAATACTATAAGTTTTTTTTTATGTTGAAGTAATTGCAAAAAAGATAAGGCTAATTCCGACTTAAATTTAAGAAGAAATAAATGATTTGGTTTCACTTTACAAAAGCATTAAAAAACAATCATAACAAATAAGTATTTAGAGAAAAACTAAAATATTAATAATTAGAATACACTTAGAGCCTGTTTAAAATTTATCTAATAATTTTGTTATGTGTCTTTTTGGCTACAAATTCGTTAAATTTTTCGAGATAGTAGCCAGCTATCTCTGCAAAATTTGCCTCTTTTCGCTCAAAAACACATTATAACAATTATTACAATATAAATTTAAACAGGCTCTTATAATCAAATTTCAAATAATGCATTTAACTACTAATACCGTAAATAGACTTAATTTTTCAAATCTTGAACAATTAGTTTTGAAGATTTATGTTTGAATTTAGTATTACGCTTAAAAAAATGAGTTTAAAAAAAACGACAATAAAATTTGCCAGTAACTTTTTTGATGAACATTTGACTGGCGGATACTTTAACTGATAATTCAGGGGTTGTTAAATGTGGCATAAATTGTAATATTCTCATATTAAAATATAATACTTTTTTTAATTATCATGTTAGCGGTTCTTTATAATATATATATTAATTTGGTATCATAATCCAAACTATAATAAATTAGACTTTATACTTTATCAAAAAAAAACATCACGTTTTTGAATTTTTTTTAAATTTAATAATTGTAAGTCTATTTTTACTCGGCTAAAATGGCTCTTTACTCAATATAAAAAATACTTTTAAGATTATGTGATACATTTAAATTAATTCGATTTAAAAACATTAAGCATTTTTTCAAATAAACCTAATTATGAAAAAAAAGATATTTTGTATTTCCATGCTTTTGATAGCAATTAGTGGATATTCCCAAGAGGTATTTGACTCCAACCAAAAAGAAAAATGTCAATGGGAAAGTGAAATTAATTCATTTAATAATTGTGATAAATTAATTTCAAAAACTACAATTAGTTTAGATATCGATAAAAAGACTATTTCTTTTACTAACCCAGACAAAAGCGTTGGAACTTTTTTTATTAAAAATACTTCGCAATCTATGGAAGGTGTTAGGAAATTTACCGTTATATCTCCAACTGATGGAAATGTATTTATATGTTTATTAGATTTAAAAAATAATCAAATAGTTTTTTTACCAGAAAATTCGACGTCAATTTACTCAACGCGCTTAACTTATTTTCTTAATTAATTTTAATACAACTTAAAATTAAAATCACCATGAATAAATATTTATTTTTAGTATTATCACTTCTAATTCCTTATTTAGGTTTTTCGCAATTACCAATAGATTGTAATTTATTTTACACTCATAACTCCGACAATTCCATAACAAATTATAATCCTATTTTACTTACATCTTCACTAAACTCAATTTCTGCTCCTGGAGGAGGCTTGGCAGTTTCAAAAAATTTAAACACAGCATTACCTGCTACAACATTTTACACCATTATTTCAGGATTTTATAACTATTATAATGGTTTTAGCTGGGTAAATACAGGTCACGCTTGTACATCCTCTGCCGCAGTAAACTTAGGTGGGGCAGGTCCGTATATTTATAACTTAGATGGTGGAGCTAGTAAAGTTTATCGTTATAATGGAACTGGAACCGACGTATTAGTTTTAACATTGCCAGGTTGGGGTGGTCCTTATGATGTTATTGGAGATGATTATGGTAATTTTTACATTTTATTCACAATTAGCGGAAATCAAAAACTAGTAAAGTATAGTCCATTTGGTGTTGTTTTATGTACTTATACGCTATTTGGTATGCCTGCTTCAACAAATGGTGGAGGCTATGCTATTGTAAATAACAAATTGTATGCGAACACAGGTGCGGGTAATTTTGTCGGCACTATTTCCGGAACAACTATTAGTTTTGTAACTACAACTTTAATTACTGGGTTGCCGAGTGATTTTGCATCGTGCCCATTTCCTCAACTTAATTCAGGCATCACCAGCACTGGTAATTTAACCTGTTCAGTATTAACCTCAGCCTTAACGGCAACAACATCAGTAACTGGTCCAATATTTTCTTGGTCGGGACCAGGGATTGTATCCGGAGGGTCAACAATTTCAGCTATAGTAAATGCACCAGGAGTATATACCGTAGTAATTACTGGCAGTGGTGGGGCTTGCCCAGGGTCGGCAACATCAACTATATCAATAAGTTCAACTGGCGCTGGACAAATAGCAACAGCATCAAGTGGCGGAACATTAACATGTGCAACAACAAATGTTGTTTTATCGGGTGGGCCAGCAGGAATGACTTCATATAACTGGACTGGACCTGGTATTGTTTCTGGCGGTAGTAGCGCTAATCCTACAGTAAATGCAACCAGAAATTATATTTTAACCATTGTAAACTCATCTGGTTGCACAAGTACGGTAAGTGTCAATGTTCCTCAAAACAATACACCTCCAGTATCCTCTGCTTCAAGTTCTGGATCTATTACTTGCGTAAGCTCATCAGTTTTATTATCAGGCGGACCATCATCTGGAGTAAACTATAATTGGAGTGGACCTAGTTTTAGTAGTGGCACAACATCACAAAATGCAACATCTACATCAGCAGGTACGTATACACTTTTGGTTACAAATACTGCTAATGGCTGCACTAGTTTTGCTACAACAATCGTTTCAAATAATACTACACTCCCACTGTCAACAGCTAGTTCAACAGGTAGTGTAACGTGTATTTCAACAACTATCAATTTATCTTCAAGTCCTTCAGGAATGAATTATGTATGGACAGCGCCAGGCGGCAGTTTTATTTCATCAGGATCTACATCTCAAAGCGCCATTGGAAATGGTTCAGGAATTTACACAGTTAACATTACTGATCCTTTAAATGGCTGTTCAAAAACTTCAACAGTTAATGCACCTCAAAATACAACCTTGCCAATCTCTGCCGCAGCAACAAGTGGAAGTATTACCTGTGTAACAAATAGTGTAAGTTTGTCATCTTCACCTTCTGGTATGACTTATGTTTGGAGCGCTCCAGGTGGAAGTTCAATATCATCAGGATCTACTTCTCAAAATGCTATAGGTTCTGGATCGGGAGTTTATACTGTTAACATAACAGATCCTATAAACGGCTGCTCAAAAACGGCAACTATAATTGCAAACCAAAATCTTATAATTCCTGTTTCTAGTGCCTCAACAAGCGGAACAATAACTTGTGCAACCACTACAATAAATTTAGCATCAACACCATCTGGTTTAAATTACCTTTGGATTGCTTCAGGAGGAAGTTCGATATCATCAGGATCAACCTCTCAAAATGCAATAGGAAATGGACAAGGTACCTACACTGTAACAGTCACAGATCCAATAAATGGGTGTTCATCATCATCTTCTGTAAGTTCGATAAATAATAATTCGCTTCCTGTTACTTCAGCATCTGCAACAGGCTCAATTACCTGTACAACAAACACAGTAAATTTAAGCGCTACTTTAGGTGGAATGAGTTATACCTGGACACCTCCAGTTGGTAGCACTATAATTAGTGGAGTTAATTCTCAAACGGCAATAGGACAAGGAGCTGGAGTGTATTCAATAACCGTTTTAAATTCTTCAACAGGTTGTTCAGTAATTGCAACAGCAACTGTTTTGAGTAATAGTGCTTTACCAACATTAAGCGTTACGTCTACAAGTACTTTAATAACTTGTTTATCACCAACTATAGGATTAACAGCAAGTTCATCAAATACAAATACCATTAGCTGGATAACTCCAACAGGAACGAGTACAAATCCAGTAACTGCGTTTGTAGCCGGTAATTATATTGTGAGTATAACTGATGCAATAAGTGGGTGTACAAGTACTCAAACTATTTCAGTTATTGGCACTACGGTAGCCCCTACTGCAATTGTTGCAGCAAGTTCTATAATGCCTTGCGTTACCTCAACACTGGTAATGGCGGCAACATCTTCACAAACAAGTGGAGTAACATACTTATGGACAGGACCAAACGTTGTTTCAGGAAGTGCGTCACAAAACCCAACAATTGGCATGACAGGCTTATATACTGTAGTTGTTACTGATACATTAACATCATGTTCTTCTTCAGCAACAGTTTCTGTAAATCAAGGAAGTATTTCAGCAGCTTTTTCAGCTGATCCACTAAGTGGAATTCCACCATTATCAGTTAATTTTACGGATTTGAGTTTGGGAGCAATTGGTTACAGTTGGGATTTTGGTAATGGAACAGCTTCAACAATTCAAAATCCAAATACAATTTATCCAAATACAGGAACATTTAATGTGATGTTAATTATAACATCAGGTACTTGTTCAGATACAGCTTATACCACTATTATTGTTAATGATGGATTTAGTTTAGAAATTCCAAATGTTTTTACTCCAAATAATGATGGAATAAATGATCTATTTACTATAAAATCCACTGGCGTAAAAGAAATATCTATGCAGATTTTTAATCGATGGGGAGAAAAAATGTTTGAATTCACTGGACCAAAAGCGGCTTGGGATGGAATAAATTCTAACGGTGCAAAAGTAAGTGATGGCACTTATTTTTATTTTGTGAAAGCTACTGGATTTGATCACAAAGAGTTTGAAAAAAATGGAACAGTTAACTTATTTAGATAAACTATTTTACTAAATTATTAGAAGAAATTAATTCTAATGATTTAGTAATTTCTGTTTTCGAATTAAAAGAATTCAAACATTTCCGAATTCGAACTCTTTCTTGATTCGTTTTTACTACTGGATTCTTGATTGATTTTACTGTATTTTTTTGCTAATTTTTCTTCAAGTTGTTGAACATCCAAATCGCCTCATTTAAAATAAACTACTATATAGGGTTTCCTCATAAACTCAAACATCTTTTTAACCTTCTTTTTTCTTGATCAAAAAGAAGCAATCACGCCGAGGCGTGACAAGCTAAATCGCCAAATCCATTTTTATTAACGTTTTTATTGTTTTTTAATTTGGCGCAAATG
>JAYVDU010000632.1:0-2400 GCA_043749245.1 Bacteroidota bacterium
TATACCCGCCAACACGGCCATGCTTGAGTAATGGTTCAATGCCTGAAAGATTATAGAGTTTACGCCACTTAACGATGCTGTTGTGATTGATACCGGTTATGAGCGAAAGTTCTCTTTTGGAGATACCCGTTTTTCCGCTTCTTTTTATTTCAATCAGCATCAATAATCTTTTGCCAATTAAGGCTCCATTTGAACGCTGAAGTTTGCGCAATTCAAGAACTGATTCTTTGACTGTTATCTGAAAAGGCAGTGCCATGTTATATTTATTATATAGTCCAAATATAATAAAAAAAATCCAATATACAAATATTGGACTGGTTATTTTTTATAAATGGTATTAATTCTTTCTATCAATTGGGATATCTAGAGATAATACCTTTATTTATAGGGACTAATGTATTTTGCAGGTTTATTTTTGGGCCATCTGCCTTTGATTGTCAATCCACTTCTGAAGGGATGCAAAAAATTGTGCTGGTTGTTCAATCCAACTAAAATGTCCTGCATCCTTTATAACAATCTCTGAAGCATGGGGAATATTTTTAGCTATCCTATCTGATTGAGAAATTTTGTCGCAGATAAAATCGTCATCACCCACCAGAACCAATGTTGGTACTATTATTTTTTTAAGATCAGGGAATAGATTTTCTGAACCAAATTTTGATATGGCAGTAGATTTTTCCACTTTTTCGCTCAGCTCTCCACCTGAAAGAGCTAAAAATTTAGGAATGTTTTTTTCGTTATGAAAGTAAAATGGAAAAATAAGTTTCATTGTTTCACTTGAGGAATAATGAGTGGTATCTGTACCCAAATAGACTGCATAACCTTTTTCGAAATAGGGTTTACCCTTTCGGCGTTCTGCTACTTTTTGTGACTCTTGGAAATAAAAACTATCCCTTCCTGCAATAGCACTTAAAGCAATGATGCCATTTAATTTGTCGCTATGTTGAATACCATAATTTAAAACTTGAAAACCTCCAGAGGAATGACCAGCTATCCATACTTTTTTCTGTTTTAAATATGTTCTCAGACTATCCATTTCATTCAGGAAATCTTGACTTGTGAATTGCGTTGAGTCTGCTGGTCCTGTAGACTTTCCACTACATCTTGTGTCGTACCAAACCATTGTAAAATATTTTTCAAATGGTTTCAGACTTTTCATATACCCATCAATAGACGGACCCCAGCCTGGCGATGGAAACAAACAAACGGGTCCTTGGCCTCCTACATAATAATGGATTTTTATACCGTTGATGTCAGCAAAATGCTCTCCAGCTGATAAAGGCATTTGTCCATATGTAAACGTATTAACGCAGAGGAAAATCATTGTCTTTAAAAACTTTTTTTTCATATCTTTTTTTTATTTTTTAGTTTCCGCATCACATTTTCTGGAGCATTTAATCTTAATTATTTTTTTGGTTTTTAGTTTATCAAAACCTAAAAAACAGGAAAAATAGAGGTTAAGAAAATGCGATAAATATTATAATATTAAGCTCCATTGAATGTTTCGTTCAATTATTATAACAAAGTATAAATACTTTTCTATAAATGCAATAAACCAACTAATATGGAAGATTAAATTGTAAAAGAGAATACTTTAATTGGAAAATATCCAATTATGTTTTGTGTAAATAGGAGAGTTTTAAAGTATTTTGTGTATAAGGCAGTGTTGGTGAACGCACGATAGTTTATATTTTACATACCAACAATTAAGGGAATATAATATAAAATTTAATTGCTTAAAAGACTTTTAGCGAAGGAATGCATGATTATTGGAAATCGTAAACAGTAAAATAATAAAACGAAATATTACAATTTATTTATAAAGTTCACAAAAGGGGGAAGGGTGGTTATAAAGTGTAATACTAAAACGAACGTTTAAGTATAATGGTAATTTCAATAAAATTCGGGATATACATTCCGGATGATAAGCCTTAAATTTATACGTTTACAAGCTATTCAGTTATTTTTTAAAAAAGTCATTAACTAGATCAAGTCGTACACAAATCTAAATATAGCTCATATTATTGTATCTCAAAAAACGGATTATATTATTATTTAAAATCACATAGTCCTTGATAGTAATAATACTCTTGTTGTGTGTTCGTGCCTTTTCTCATTTTATCTTTATCCATTCTGCAACCTTTTCGCGACTATTCTAGGTAACTATTTTTAAAGAGCTATTGGTCAAATAATCTATGTGAGATTTTAATCTACTTTAGTCATAATTTCTAAAATTATTTTTTAACATTATGAATTATTTTATAGCGACAATTTAAAATGCATCCTATTGGCGAATTTTGGTAAAATAATTAATTTTTCAGTTATAATTATTTTTGAAATATTTATAAAAAATAATTATTTACCATTTTTTCTTATACGTAAAATTTTATAAATCTGTGT
>JAYVDU010000633.1:0-2396 GCA_043749245.1 Bacteroidota bacterium
AGTTGCACGAGGCGCTACAAACGATAACAGAGAAGCTGAAAAGAAAGCAGAAATAACTAAACTAAATACTCGGTTAAAAGAATGGAACGAACGTTTGAAGAATATAAACATACATATCTATATTGCCGAAAATACTTTAGCTAAAACCACTCAATACGAAACTAAAATCATTGAAAATAAACCACTCATACGGTTAAACACGCTTGCATCAAATACGACCAATCATTTACTTACTCTAATGAGTGATGTAAAGCCAAGCACTAAAAATAGCAATCAAGATTCACTTATAGGAACAAGTAAAAAAATAATAAGCAGTAAACATTTAAAAGAACAGAATTATAAAGCATTAAATTTTCAAGGAGCATTTAATGAGTTGATTGGGCAACCTGCCGTTAATTTCTTTTGCACCGTTCATGGTAAACCCGGCGAAGGTAAATCAACATTTTGTATTCAATTTGCAAATTACCTTGCTAAGAACTTTGGTAGCGTCGTTTACATTAGTGGTGAAGAGGGTTTTTCAAAAACATTAAAAGATAAAGTTGTCAGTAATCACGCTGAAAGTGATAATTTATATTTTGCCGACATCAGCAATTTTGATGAAATTAAAGAAGAGGTTATGCCAAATACCTTTCATTTTATTTTTATTGATAGTCTTGATACGCTTAAAATTGACCCAACACGTATGCGTGAGTTAATGGAGTTGTATCAAAACTCTGCACTCATTACTATATCACAAAGTACCAAAGACGGTAAAATGAGAGGTTCTAATGAAATTGCTCACGATGCCGATGTGGTGATTTCTGTGGAAAACGGTTTTGCTAAAACTACCAAAAATCGGTTTAAAGAACGTGACAAAGAATATCCGATTTTTGAAACCAAGCCAATTGCAAAGCAAAACAAATTATTAGGCTTTATGCCTAAGAATGTGATTTAATGAGGGGGTACACGTTACTAAGCCGTGTTTTTTTAATAAAATTTTAGCTATCGCTTAAACCAATTAATTTTTATTATACCTTTGTTTAATATTATAAGAAATTGCATTGTGCAATATTCTTTTGTCAGGAAAATCTAGTAAATTTTAAGGCGACAGGAGAATAGTTGGGGCAATACGCTAAGGGCGTGTTATACTTTCTATTTTCAATTCGCCTAGGCTTACTAGAGCCCTCCTGAGTTGATTATGGTAGATAACACGCCCGACTTATTTTAAGTCGGGGCTAAAATAAAAAAGATGAAAAAAAAATTAGCCTCTTTAGATACCGTCAATGAACAGAAAGCAATTTTTGATTTCCGTAAATCTGTTCTTCTTATTGACAATAATGGACTAGACAATTTTATAAATCACAAACTTTTAGCGTTTTACGGCGTTGAGAAAGTAACATCTTTTAGATGTGCTGATAAGGCTTTGGTTCATCTTAAAGAAACAGACATCATCTATCAACTTATTTTAATAGAAATTTATTTACCAATTAAGGACGGTTTTGAATTTATAGATATGTTCCGTTCATTAGATTTACATAAAAAGCATGGTGAAATTTGTATACTCTCAGCTTCCCTTGACCCTTTACATAAATACAAATCCGCAGAAAATAATGTAAGATTTATTGAAAAACCCTTAACTATTCAAAGTATTTTATCCCGATAAATAGCTAACTATCTATAAATGAAGATAAAACAAACATCACTACTTGTTTTGGAAATCAAGTGATTTTTGAAAAACTACGTACTAATACCTATTTTTTATATGAAATAAGCATTGTAATTTTCATAAAAATTTTAACCATATTTTTTTGCGCAAAAAAATAAAGTACAATTAATATGAACCCGTAAAACCAATTATTATTTTTAGTAATATTGGTTAAGCGTAAAACTTAATAATACAACACAGAAATATTTAAAACTACATATAGAACATAAACATATAGTTTGTTTGTATTCGGAATTATCAATACATGCCATTTTTATAATTTCACCGATGAAGAACAGCAAACGTCCCCCAAGGGCGTGGGCTTGTTATTCGGTGAATGGGACTGGCATGTTCCTGATAATGGATAATTAGGTTACACGCCCGAGTTATATCCATACTACTAAAAATAAAAAACAGTACTATACTATTCTCTTGCATTTCCTCATTATTCTTTTATAAAAAAATTCACTAACTTTAAAAAACAAAATAATGAAAACAAAACTATTACTATTAGCATTTGCTTTCACAGGCACATTGCTATTTTCTCAAGGTCAAAATACGGCTTTTGAGTATTTTAAAACAACAGACGGCACACAAAATTTCTTTTACAAAAGCGTTACCAAAACGGATGGATTAGGTAACGTGTATGTGGCTGGCGCAACTTTAAATAGCGCAGGTAATACTGACATTTTAGTAGCTAAATACAATTCGG
>JAYVDU010000634.1:0-2394 GCA_043749245.1 Bacteroidota bacterium
AAAAAAATTTAGTCGAAAGCGATTGTTAAACGTATTAGATCATTATCATGCTTTTTCTATGGAGCAACAGCAAGATTTATTCGAATTTGTATTAAATACTTGGCAAGGGAATATCAAACAAACAGATGATATATCTTTAATAGGAATAGAGTTTTAATTCTCTATGTTAAATTAATATTAAATATTCTAATTCAGTGACGTACTATTTTTAATGTTAAGTTAATATAACATTGATGTTAAGATTAAGTGGGTTTCGTTTTTTTGCAAAAAAAAATATGAAAAAAATAGTTCCCTTTTTAATAATTTGCCAATTATTGATTTCTGTAGATGTATTTTCTCAAAATGACATCACAGGTAAGGTAAAAGATTCAAAAACAAATGAGGCATTAGTAGGGCTATTGTTAAATTAGAAAATTCTTCAATTGCAACATTAACAGACCTTGATTGTAACTATAAGTTATCGGTTAAAGACGGAATTTATAATATTGAGGTTTCATACATTTCTTGTAAAAATCTAAAAATACCGAATGTTAAAGTCGAAGGTAAAGTAATAGTTGTCGATATAGCGATTGACCCAGATATAACAGCGGAATTAAGCGAGGTGGTTATTTCAGAAACTAAAGTTACTAATACTGAAATAGCTAGCATCATGGAAATGAAAAAAAGTAATTCCATTATTAATACTATTTCATCTTCGCAAATACCCAAAAGTCAGGATAGAGATGCTTCTGAGGTAATAAGAAGAGTTCCAGGAGTTTCAATTATTGATAATCGTTTTATTATGTTTCGTGGTTTAAGTGATAGATATAATAATGTTTGGATGAATGATGCAGGAGCACCTAGTTCTGAAGTTGATAAAAAATCATTTTCATTTGATATGGTGCCAAGTAATTTGATCGATAGAATTTTGGTTTTCAAAACAGTATCACCAGATTTACCTGGTGATTTTGCTGGTGGAATGGTGAAAATTTATACGATGGCAATGCCCCAAAAAACAGGTTTTACTGTTAATTACCAACAGTCATATAGAGATGGAACATCCAATAAGCCTTATTATCATACGAAAATTTATGATAATGATTGGTTGGGTTTAGGAGCTAAGGACAGACAAATTCCTGCCCCTAAACATATAGGTGCAACTATGACAGATTACACAGGTAGTTTTAATAATGACTGGGTTCTTCAACAAACAAAGGCAAAGCCAGATCAACGATTTAATATTGGGTTTAATGGACTTATTAAGCGAGATAAATATAATTTTGGCACTGTTACTTCACTCAGTTATGCTAATACATATCAAACAATGAATATTCATCGTCAGTTTTGGGATTCGTTAAAACAACAAGATGATTTTACTGATTTGCAATCTACAAATGTCTCTCGTTTTTCAGTAATGCAAAATTTTGCTTTTGAATATAAATCACACAAGATTGAATTTCGAAATTTCTTTAATAATACAGGACGATCCCAAACTACACAGCGTGTTAGTAATTTAGAAACAGCGCCAAATCAAAAAGCGTACGCTTTTCTTTATGATCAGAGAACTGTTTATACATCTCAATTAAGTGGTAATCATTCTTTTTTTAACAATAAAACAGAATATAATTGGACGGCTAGTTATTCATATAACAAAAAAGAAAATTCAATCTAATAATAATCAACCAACACCAAATCCGGCCATAGAATCAGTGGTATGTGATACTATTAATGTTAGCTATACATGTGTGATTCAACCAATTTTTGAAAATAATTGCTATCAATGTCATTCAACGGCTGTTACTGATACAGGCGCTTTAGCTATAGATCTAAATACGTTTCATTCTTTTAAAACATATTTGAAATTGTTTTATAAAAATGATAGTATTTACGGATCAAAATTTTATAACACTATTTTGCAAAGTCCCACAACACTTACTATGCCGCCAGCTCCTGCAGGTAAACTATCGACATACGAATTACGAATGATAAAAAAATGGATTGATTTAGGCGCAATTCAGAATTAACCTCATTTTATCAAGTATACATTAAAGCTGATAATTTTTAATTCATAATAATTTTTTAAATGCATCTGTTGACGTTTAAATAAACTTCTATTAACGTAGAGTTAAGATACTTGATGTTATTTTGTTATTCAAGAATGAAATTACTAAACAAAAAATTACATAACTAAGAAAAAAAGCACTTTGCTTGGTTTTTTCAACTTCACTTATTCCTATGACTCACTCATTTAATATTGTTTTTTGCGCTAATCAAGAATCAGCTGTTTTAAAAACAATTGATTATTTGAAGGAAAAAGCATACACCGTTTTTTTTGCAGAAACAGAGAACGATTTATTAAGTATTTTAAATAATCATAGCATAAATTTAGTCATAGTAGAACTTGATTTTAAAAAT
>JAYVDU010000635.1:0-8135 GCA_043749245.1 Bacteroidota bacterium
ATTATTCGTATGGTGTTTTCTTCTAATACCGCATTATTTCCAAAATGTTGCAAAATTACTTTGTACGAACCATAAATTCCTGTTCCAAATCTTTTAGTGTAAAAATAATTTACTGAAATCATTGGAGTCAATGAAATACCGCCCTCATTAAAAGAAGGACGAGAATTGCCATTAACATCTTTTCCATTGAAAATAACGAAGTCATAACCACATTTTAATGATGGCTGTAAACTTAATTTTTCAGAAGCTTTTAAGTTATAACCTAAACTAAGTCCGGGGGATATAACTTGCATAGAACCTGTTAGGTCGAGAATATGACGACTAATTTTAAAATAACTGTATTCAGCATTAATACCAAATGACAGATGTTTTTTGATAAGACTATATCCAATTTGTGAATCGAATATACCATAGTATATATTTTTGAAAGTAATACCAGACGCAGGAATAGGATAACCAATAGTTACAGATAAATTGCTTTTTCTTTCAATACTGTCGTTTTGGGAACTTAATTGTAAAGGACAAATAATACTGATAATACTAAGTATAAAAACTATTTTATTGAGTTTAGTAAAATTTATCATAATAATAACTTTCTATAATGTATGGTTATTTTACTTGCAAAAATAAAAACCGGATTAAACCAGTAGATCCAACTTTTTGTTCTTTATTTTTTATTGTTTGTAAATATACACCATTTGGCGTTTGTAAATTAAGCTATTTTAGTGATGGTATAGCGTGTCGATTTTTTTTGCAATAAATTAAGTCCTGGTGTTTTGTGTTTTTCAAAAGATCCAAATTTATCATCTATACCCAAAAAATGCGCACCATTATATGTCGCTGCTTTTAATAATGTTTTCAATGGAATAGAAGGTTTGTGTTTGATTATGGTATTAATTTCATCTAAGATTGATAAACTTGTATTACTTGCTAAACTGTCCGTTCCGAGCGTTAACGTACAATTCGACTTTATCAATTGTTTTATGTCAGGCAGTGTATTTTCAATATATAAATTAGCATTTGGGCATAAGCACCAATAAAGGTTTGGATGAAGTTTATTGGCGAAATCAATATCCTGTTGAGAGCTAAACGTATTATGAACTAACAACGTTTTTAATTCTGTTTGAAAGAATGGTAATACAGATTCTAAACTACTTTTGTGTGTTGGATTAAAAAAATCTAAAGATAGTTTTAACGTATCGTACAATCTTAAATAATCTCCCGTTTTTGAATTAAAAAAATCGTTCTCTGCCTTACTTTCTTGATTATGTATACTCGTTGGATTGCCTGTCTGCAAGCACATTTGAGAGATTAATTCAATTAATAAAGGAGAAGTAGAATAAGGGGCATGAGGAGCAAGCGAACAAGCCAAATCTTTAATAATAAACTGCGTGAGTGTTTGTCTACCCGCATCAAAAAGGGTGGACGCTCTTTCAGGATGTAACCCAATTAACTCCACAAAAGTGTGATAAAAAATAGATGATTTTTTTTTAGATTGTATAGAAAGCTTGTTATTACTGATATCGCCAACGGCTACAATACCGGCCTGATACATATCCGAATCTGCTTGTTGCATACAGTCGAGTTGTAATTCTTCGGAAATACTATTTCTGTTTTTAATAATCTCCAAACCAAAATCAACTATACCTGTATGTTGCGGAATCGTATTTTTTAAATGACTTAATTCTAAATGGCAGTGTGTATTAATAAATCCTGGACAAATAATGCCTTCAAAATGCTCAATTTTAGTGGTATCTATGTCTTTTGATAAAATAATATCTTCAATACTATTATCAGTATTTAACACAATAATCGCATCAGAATTTAAAAAATCCTTTCCCGAAAATAGTTGTGTGGCTGATATAAAACGCATGAAGAATTAAAAATTAAACAAGACTCTAAATATAAATCATTTTTCGGTAATAAAACTTACCTTTGCACCACAAACGATGTCAGATTTAAAAGATATACGAAGCTATACAGAAGCACAACTCATCGACATTTTGAAAGAAAAAGGTGAGCCTAAATTTCGCGCCAAGCAAATTTACGAATGGCTGTGGCAAAAATCGGCTCATCAGTTTGATGATATGTCGAATCTTTCTAAGGCGCTAAGGGATTGGTTAAAACAAGAATTTGTGATTAACGCCGTTTCTATTAGTGATATGCAAGTGAGTACCGATCGCACCATAAAATGCGCGATGAAATTAGCGGATGGTTACGTGGTAGAAAGCGTTTTGATACCCACTAAAACACGCATGACGGCCTGCATCTCATCGCAAGTAGGATGCAGCTTGACGTGTAAATTTTGTGCTACAGGTAAATTAAAACGCTTGCGTAATTTGAATGCCGATGAGATTTATGATCAAGTGGCTTTAGTAAAAAAATTAGCAGAAACTAAATACAATCAACCGCTCACAAACATTGTATACATGGGCATGGGCGAGCCTTTGCTGAATTACGCTGAAACCATTCGTTCGGTAGATCGCATTACATCCCCCGATGGCTTAGGAATGAGTCCATCACGGATTACGGTGAGTACAGCTGGTATTGCTAAAATGATTATGAAGTTGGGTGACGATAACGTGAAATTTAATTTGGCAGTATCTCTGCATGCGGCTAATGATGAGAAAAGAAATCACATCATGCCAATCAATGAATCGAATTCATTAGCTAGTTTAGAAGAAGCATTGAATTATTTTTATGAAAAAACAGGTTCGCGCGTAACCTTTGAATATATAGTGTTTAAAGACTTTAACGACGGTATACAAGATGCGCGTGAGTTGGCTGATTTCTGTAAAAAAACTACCGCTAAAGTGAACATCATCGAATATAATCCTATTGATGATGGCGAATTTAAACAAACCCTTCCTGAACGTTTAGATGCTTTTACAGCGCATTTAGAAAGCAGAGGCATTATCGTAAACGTACGTCGTAGTAGAGGAAAAGACATAGATGCGGCTTGCGGACAATTGGTCAATAAAAATAAATCGACCGTCCAAGTTTTTAAGTAAAATATTGTTTTTTACCACTTCATTAAAGCTTATATTTACCCAACTTTTTATTAAGAAGTGGATATTGTTGATCAAATAAAAGCGCCGATTACAACGCACATGGATGAGTTTGAAATTAAATTCAAACAGTCGATGAAAAGCTCTGTGCCTTTATTAAATAAGATCACGAGTTATATCGTTAAACGCAAGGGTAAACAAATACGCCCTATGTTTGTGTTTTTAAGTGCACAATGCGTTGGCGAAATTAATGAAAGCACTTACCGGGCAGCATCCTTAATTGAATTACTCCACACCGCAACCTTAGTGCATGATGATGTGGTAGATGACAGTAACGAGCGTCGCGGTTTTTTTAGTGTTAACGCTCTTTGGAAAAATAAAATTGCTGTATTAATTGGCGATTTTTTATTATCGAGCGGGTTGTTGCTTTCTATTGATAATGGCGATTTTCATTTATTAAAAATAGTGAGTAATGCTGTTCGCGAAATGAGCGAAGGAGAATTATTGCAAATTGAAAAAGCACGTAAACTCGACATCTCCGAAGATATTTATTTTGAAATTATTCGTAAAAAAACAGCAACGCTTATAGCTGCTTGTTGTGCCGCTGGCGTGGCTTCTTTAACAGATGATAAAAAAGCAATTGATCAGTTTTTGGATTTCGGAATTAATACGGGAATTGCTTTTCAAATAAAAGATGATTTGTTTGATTTTGGTGATGATACATCAATCGGTAAACCTACAGGCATTGATATTAAAGAAAAAAAAATGACCTTGCCATTAATTTATGCATTAAATAATTGTACTTGGTTAGAAAAACGTAAGGTTATCAATATCATAAAAAACCATAATGATGATCCTAAAAAAGTAGCCGAAGTGGTTAGTTTTGTGCATCAAAAAGGAGGCATCGCATACGCTGAAACCATTATGCAACAATACAAAGTAAAGGCATTAGCTTGTTTGGAAACAGTTAAAGATAGTCCATCGAAACAAAGCTTAATACAATTAGTTAATTATTCCATTGAACGAAAAAAATAAGATATACATACCTATGAAAAAATTAACTTTCTCTTTCACTATTTTTTTATTGATAACGATTACTTTTTTCACAAATTGTAAAAGTAATCAGGCATCAGAAACAGCTAAACAAGACTCATTAAAAACCGCCAATAGTAATACTGTTTCAGCTGTTGCTAATAAATATTTAATTGCACCGCCGGATAGCGATTATACAGGAGATTACGTAGATAAGTATCCAAACGGTATTGTTAAGTTTTCGGGCTTTTATAGATTTGGTCAGCGTCACGGGCAGTGGATGGCTTTTTATGAAAATGGAAATATGTGGAGCGAGTGTTATTATGACAAAGGAAAAAAACACGGCGCATCCAATGTGTTTTATTCTAATGGAAAACCGCAATATAAAGGTTGGTTCAAAAATGATTTGCGCGATAGCTTATGGTTATTTTTTGATACTTTAGGTAAACAGGTTGATAAACATGCTTTTAGAAAGGATATCGAAACCGGATTAGTGAATTAAATCTAGGAGCTTAGGCAATAAATGGCGGATAAATGTTAAATCCATTAATTTTCTCAAAAAAATGCCTTTAAATTTTTGAATTACAATAAAAACAATATCTTTGCACCCCGATTTTTAATTTTAAATCGCTGATTATAAATATTTTGTAAATGACTAAAGCGGATATAGTAAACGAAATTTCAGAAAAAACAGGCATCGAAAAGATAGTTGTGCAAACAACCGTAGAAGCATTTATGAAATCAATTCGTACTTCTATGACTGACGGTAAAAACGTGTATTTACGGGGTTTTGGAACATTTGTAGTAAAGAAACGTGCCGAGAAAGTGGGACGTAATATTTCTAAAAATACAACCGTTGTCATTCCTGCACACTTTATCCCGGCTTTTAAACCAGCCAAAACTTTTGCCGACAGAGTAAAACGTAACGTAAAAGTAGCTGAGCCATTAGATAATAAACAAGTTGAATGACACTAGCACGTAAAACACAAATTGTATTAGTAGCAATATCCATTTGTTTATTCGTTCTTTTATTTCTTGCACCAAAAATTCAAACAGGTAAGTCGGAAGATAAACCTAAAGAGTCTGAACTATTAGTAACCATTGAGCCATTTTTAAATATGGTTACCAAAACACTAAGTGTAGAAGACAAAAAAGCGTATGATGTTATATTAGCAAAAGCCAATGCTTCATCTGTAGACACAGCATTTATTCCAGTTGTACAATTTTGGGATAAATTAAAACGACCCGATTTAGCATCGTATTTTGTTGAGAAAATAGCCATTAAAAAGCAAAAAGCTAATGCTTTTGTAAAAGCAGGTGACCGTTATTATTTTTCAGTTCGTTTCATCAAAGATAATAATGAGATTCCGGTTCTATATCAAAGCGCCATGCGATGTTATCAAACAGCCTTAAGTAAGGATGCTAAAAACGTAGATGCCAAAATACAATTAGCTGCTTGTTATGTTGAAGGAACTCAAGATCCTATGAAAGGGATTACCTTATTACGAGAAGTTGAAAAAACGGATAGTAATAATGTGAAATTGCAATTAAACTTTGCGTTTTTTTCTGTTAAATCCCAACAATGGGATAAGGCAATTAAGCGTTTCGAAAAAGTATTGCAAATCGATCCACTTTATATAGAAGCGTATTTACATTTAGCAGATGCGTATGAGCAACAAGGTGATAAAAATAAAACAATAGAAATGTTGCAAAAATATGCCAGCATCACAGATGATGCCATGGCAAAACAAGAAGTACTGAAATATATAGATCAATTAAAAAAATAAATTATTAACCATTAAAAACCACAAATTATGCCAAGCGGAAAGAAAAGAAAAAGACATAAAATGGCGACTCACAAACGTAAAAAGCGTTTAAGAAAGAATCGTCATAAGAAAAAATAATTAGCATTAGAGCATTTCTATTAAATAGAATTTTTTAGGCGAAAAAATTTTTTAAAGCACAGTTTACTTAAGTAAATGAGCATTTTAAAAATAAAGTTCAACAGCAAAAAGACATTTAATAGTGGTGGTCATATCTAATTAGATTTCTTAAAATTATTATACACAAACGGATAGGTTGAAAAATCTAACCGTTTGTGTTATTTCTATATGTTATTGTTTGTTACGAAACCTTGTGTTTCTGATACTTACAGTAGATATTATATATAAATTAAACTTTTTTTAGTGGTTGCTTTTAAATAGGCAATAACACTAACAAACAAATTATTTCATCATGAATGTAGAACTCGTAATAAATTCTACGCCCACTGAAGTTGTTATAGGCTTATTAAACGATAAACGTTTAATTGAGCTTCATAAAGAGAAAAATAACATCAAGTTTTCGGTAGGCGATATCTACCTTGGCAAAGTTAAGAAGGTTATGACTGGACTTAACGCTGCTTTTGTGGATGTAGGATATGAAAAAGATGCTTTTTTGCATTATTTAGATTTAGGTGCTCAGGCTAATTCATTATTCAAATACGTTGATCAAGTGCGTAATGGTAAGCAGAACGTAAGTAACTTAATGTATTTTAAAAATGAGCCTGAAATTAATAAAGACGGTAAAATTAACGAAGCGGTTAAGCCAGGACAATATGTATTGGTTCAGGTAGCGAAGGAACCAATTTCTGCTAAAGGACCTCGCATTACCACTGAAATATCAATTGCTGGCCGTTATATGGTATTGATTCCGTTTTCGGATAAAATTTCGGTATCGTCAAAAATTAGAAGCAGCGAAGAAAAAACAAGATTAAAACAAGTTGTTTCGGGTATTAAGCCAAAAAACTTTGGAATTATTATTCGTACAGTTGCCGAAGGTAAATCTGTTTCGGATATTGAAGGTGATTTAACAGAATTAATTTCTAAATGGGAAAGTTGTTTTAAAGCACTTCAAAACGCAGAGCCTCCTTATAGATTATTAGGAGAAGTAGATCGTACCAATTCTATTTTAAGAGATTTTTTAAATGCATCCTTTAATGCCATTCACGTTAATAGCGAAAAAGTGTATGAAGATTTAAAATCATACATTAAAACTATTTCTCCCGATAAGGTTGATATCTTAAAACATTACACAGGTAAGGTTCCTATTTTCGATAATTTCGGAATAGATCGTCAAATCAAATCCTTGTTTGGCAAATCGGTATTTATGAAAAGTGGCGCATACTTGGTAGTTGAACATACCGAGGCGTTACATGTGTTTGATGTTAATAGCGGTAATAGAGCTAAAAGCGATAAATCGCAAGAAGAAAATGCTCTTGAAGTAAATTTAGAAGCTGCTGTTGAAGTTGCTCGCCAATTGCGATTACGCGACATGGGCGGTATTATCGTAATTGATTTTATTGACTTACACAATCCGGAAAACAGAAAATTACTCTTTGATAAATTAAAAGAGGAAATGAAATCGGATAGAGCAAGACATAATATTTTACCTCCAAGTAAATTTGGCTTGATTCAAATTACTCGTCAGCGTTTACGCCCCGAGGTAAATGTAGAAGTATTAGAAACGTGTCCTAGTTGTAATGGTACCGGCAAAGTACAGCCTAGTATTTTATTTGTTGAGCAAATTGAAAATGCTCTTCGTTTCATTATTAAAGAACAAGCTGCAAAAGATATTACCTTATGTGTGCATCCTTATATTGAAGGATACCTAAAAAAAGGAGGCTTTTTACGAAGCCAACAATGGAAATGGTATTTTGAATACAAGCAATGGGTAAAGGTTATTAGTTCGGACAGCTACTCATTTATGGAGTATCATTTTTTGAATAAAGAACTAGATGAAATAGTGATTAAATAATTAAAATAAAAAATCCCACTTAAATTTAAGTGGGATTTTTTATTTTAATAACGTTGAAGTAATCATCCTGTTGTATTTATATTATTGCAAATAGGAGTTAGATAAACTAGCTTTGTATTAAGTCTGTAATATTTAAAATAAAGATGAATAGTTTCGTTATAAAATAAACATCCCCTTAAACACAGCATCATTTTAATATAGTAATCACTACTAACCGACTAAATTTTTAACTAAAAGGGTAACAAACGTTACCCTTTTTTGATAATGTATATTTGTGTTTACTAAGACTCAAAAAACATT
>JAYVDU010000636.1:0-2381 GCA_043749245.1 Bacteroidota bacterium
ATGGATTTGGCGTTTTGGCTTGACTTTTTTTGTTACTTTTTTTCGTCAAGGAAAAAAACGTAAAAAAGATGATTAAGTTTTTGAGTGAACCCTAAATAACTTAGCAGTTGAAAGATTCAACTAAACTGTTTTCGTAAAATTGATTTACTAAATTAGTGTGCTTATCTTTTGAGCCTTGTATACTATAAGTTAATATCATTTCGCTCGTTAATTTCGCATGACTAATACAATGAGCTCTTAGTTTACAATCAGAAATTATTTTTTCTAATTCTACTTTTTTATTAGCATTATGGCCTAATAGGGTAATCTTGTAAGTTTTTTCCGAGTTGGTTGTATCAATTATATTTTGAACCCACGTAAAGCTTAATAATACAATCATTACAATCGCTAATGATAAAAACGCAAATTCATATTGTCCCAAACCTATACTCATACCAATAGCAGCCGAGATCCAAATGGTAGCAGCAGTTGTTATACCTTTCACACTGCTACCATCTCTAAATATAGCACCAGCACCCAAAAAACCAACGCCTGTAATAATATTAGCGGCAATTCTTGCAGGATCTTTTTCGCCACCCATAATGATAGAGAGGATGGTAAATAAACATGAGCCTAATGTTATTAGTATAACGGTTCTAAAACCTACTGCTTTAGATTTATATTCGCGTTCAGCACCAATGATAGCGCCTACTAATAAAGCAATTAATAATTTGATGAGATCGTTATTGAGAGAAGAGGACATTTATTTTTGTATTTATGATTAAAAGTTTAAATTTAATAAAATTAAAGATGCAAACTATCGTCAAACGTATTGAAAATTATAATCGTAATCGAGATCATAAATTTATTGAATTAAAATATAATGCATTGGCTGAAAGTCCGTACCGTTTTTTTAGGGGTACTGCCCATTTATTTTATGAAGATTTTAATAAAAAATCGATTCTTTTAAATTCGCCTCACACCTGGCTTTGCGGAGACGCACATTTAGAAAATTTTGGTAGTTATAAATCAGTTAATCGTTTAGTATACTTTGATATCAATGATTTTGATGAAGCCTATATTGGACCATGTATATTTGATTCAGTAAGATTATTAGTTAGTATTATCATTTCTGGAAAAGAATTCGGTTTTTCAAATGGAAAAATAAAGCAATTGTGTTCATTTTTTCAGGACGAATATTATAAACAAATAAATAACGGCCATGCATCCCGAATAGAGCATGCTATAAGTTCAGGTATTATAAAAAAATATTTAGATCATTTAAAACTTCGTAAACGTGGTGATTTTATAAAAAAACGAACGGTAATTACTAAAGGAAATATCACATTATTAAAAGACAATAAAAAGTATTATTCTATTAGCCCTAATGATTATAAAGAAATAAAGAAAGCGCTTAAGAAATGGGTTAAAGACAATCAATTAAGCACAACTTTTTTTAAGATTAAAGATATCGCTTTCAGAATTGCGGGAACTGGAAGTTTGGGATTGAAACATTATGCCGTTTTAGTAGAAGGGAAGGGTTACCCTCAAAATTATATTTTAGATATAAAAGAAACAATTAATTCATCTGTTCAAAGTTATTTTCCCATTAAAAAAAATAAATTTAAAATTCAATCACAACGAATTGTTACAGCGCAACAACGTATGCAAGATAGTTCCAGTGCTTTTTTGTCATCTATTTGTATTCATAAAACGTATTTTGTTATAAAAGAACATCAGCCATCGGAAGATAGAATAAACTTATTGAAACTGAGTAAAACAAAAAACGATTTTACAGATTATATAATTAATACTGCAAAATTATTGGCTTGGGCTCAATTAAGAAGCTCCGGCTTTATGGGCTCCGCCACTGTTGATGAAATGATAGCCTTTTCTAAAAACAATAAAATTAAAAAGGAATGTATAAACTATGCTTTTCAATATTCAAAAAAAGTATTTAATGATTATAAAATATATGTCGCGTGCAATCCCATGTAATTATAATCATCGTTCTTTATTGATGAAAGCATCTGATATGATTGCTTAATTTAAATTTTGTTATTTAATTTCATTTTTATAGATGGCTTTGTTGTCTTCACTCATAATAAAATAAAATAATTAGTATATTTATATCACTAATTATTTTTTTATGACTTTCTTATCTTCATTATCTCAACTGCTTTTAAAAACATCTATTTTTTTGATACTATTTTTGTTGAGTTTTACCACCAAAGCTCAGCAAAAATACACCAGTTTATTATGGGAAATCACGGGTAACAACCTTACCAAACCTTCCTATTTATATGGCACCATGCATGTAAGTAATAAATTGGCATATCATTTATCTGATTCTTTTTTTGTAGCCTTAACCAATGTAAATGTAGTTGGGTTAGAGTCTAATC